>DATHDV010000089.1:0-5272 GCA_035318845.1 Chitinophagaceae bacterium | reverse complement strand
AAAGTTTTTCGATCTCATTTTTGAGGTCGTAGCCAAGATGGCCGAAAAGCCAGCCGGGTTTTTGATCGATGAACTGCTGCAACTGTTCCAAAGCATTTCCGGCCTCAGCCTTTAATTGGCGTTTGGTCCCTGCCCCCAGCAGACATTCCACGGTATGCGGCTCCCCCTGATATTGATGGTTGTCTAAAAAACAAAAAGTGTTGAACCGTTTTGTCCAGTTCAACACTTTTTGTTTTACCCTTTCAAAGTCACTGATAATAAAAGTGCAGTTAGTTGAGGTTGTTGTAGTCAAAATATATTTCAATCCTTTCTGCCAGCCGGCAGGCCAGGTGTTTAATAATCGTCCTCTTCATCATCATCGTAATCTTTATCATTTAAAAGATCTTTGAATTCATCGTCGTCAAACGTAAAATCATCTTCCACGGGTTTCTTGCCACCGCTGTCTGCTTTTTTCACTTTGGATTTGGGAACATCAAACTCCTCGAAGTCGGGGTCCCACTCTTCTTCCTCCTCCGGTTTTTCCCATTCGTCGGGTCCATCTTCTACATCATCGTCATCATCGTCGCCTTTCTTTGTTTTGGATGATGCAGCTTTACCACTTTTATTTGCAACCGGAGTTTCTGTTTCATCATCGAGTTCATCATCGTCATCTTCTTCTACTTGTTTTGCGGGTTTGGAAGAAGGTTTTTTTACTGAGTCTTTAGCAGATGCTGAACCAGTTTTCCCGGGGGATTTTTTTTCCTTGTCAGGTTTTGTCGCCATAGTCAATAAGGATTGTAGGTGTAAAATTTCAGCGAAGTTTTTAAACCTCCAAATTTTTAAAACGTTTTTTTTGATTAAATAATATTCCTTACCGGGCCACTTCGATGATTTGCTCCCTTTCCGGCCCGTTTGATATGTAATGTATTTTTACGCCCAGGTATTCATTAATGTAATTTACGTAGGTTTTCATGCTATCAGGCAAGCCTGCATAGGAATTTGCTGCACTGCTGGATATATTCCAACCGGCAAATTTTTTATATACCGGTTCAGGCTCCTTCCTGTCCATTTGGAAGGGTATTTCCCTGCTTTCCTTTCCATTTAACTTATAAGCTGTGCATACTTCCAGTTCTTTAAACGCATCCAGTACATCTGCCTTGGTCATTACTATTTTGGTTACCCCGTTGATCATGCAGGCAAACTGAAGTGCCACCAGGTCGATCCAGCCGCAACGTCTTGGCCTGCCGGTGGTAGCGCCGAACTCATTCCCGGTTTTTCTCAATGCTTCCCCGGTCTCATTATCCTGTTCTGTGGGGAAAGGGCCACTTCCAACTCTTGTGCAGTAGGCCTTGGTAACCCCAATCACATCCCTGATCTTTTGAGGCGGTACACCCAGGCCGCTGCATACCCCGGCAGAGATCGTACTGGATGAAGTGACATAGGGAAAAGTGCCAAAGTCGATATCCAGCATGCTGCCCTGTGCCCCTTCTGCAAGTACTTTTTTACCTGCTTTTAAATGGTTATTGATGAAATATTCACCATTTACAATATTCATTTGCTTTAAAAATTCCAGCCCGTCAAAAAATTCTTCCTCCCATGCGGTAATGTCTTCCTGGAAATTATAATTATCGAGCAAACGCTGGTGTTTCATCCTGAGTTTGATGTAAGCTGTCGTAAAATTTTTATCCAGCAGGTCTCCCACCCGCAAACCATTACGACCGGTCTTGTCCATGTAGGTGGGGCCAATCCCTTTTAGTGTCGAACCTATCTTCTGATTTCCTTTAGACAATTCTGCCGCTTTATCCAATGCCCGGTGAGTGGGAAGAATAAGATGGGTGCGTTCTGAAATAAAAAGATTTTTTTTCAGATCAACACCAAAGGATGCCACCAGGTCACATTCTTTTTTCAATATAACCGGGTCAAGCACTACACCATTGCCGATAAGATTGATAGCTCCCCCATGAAAAATACCGGAGGGTATTTGGTGCAGCACAATTTTTTTACCTTCTACATACAAAGTATGCCCGGCGTTTGGCCCGCCCTGGAACCGGGCTATCAGGTCATAGTCTTTGGCAAAAAAGTCAACGATCTTTCCTTTTCCTTCGTCGCCCCATTGGAGGCCGAGAATTACATCTACCATTTTATATGCTTATTAAAAATACAGAAGGACAAAAATACGGGTTCATAAAAAGGCTGCCGAATTAAATCGGTTATATCATTTATCATTTATACACGAAAACAGAAATAGTTATCAACGTATCAGGATCACCGTCCCTTTTTTGCTGATCAACCGGTTATCTTTCGTTACACCTTCGACCCGTCCATACATAGTGCCAGTCAAACCGAAGGAGACAACCCTTGTAAAAAATCATCCCCCGACTGTAAAGGTCGGGGGATGCGTAATAAGTTATGATCATTTTTCCTACCTGATCAGCGTGACTGTTCCCTTGTAGGTTAGTAATTTCCCGTTTTTATCTACTCCCTGTGCCATAAAAACATAAGTACCGGTAGGTTGTTCAACACCTTGCAATTTTCCATCCCATCCTTTGTTAAGAGTGGTAGTTGAAAATAACAACTGTCCCCAACGATTAAACACTTTGAAATAATTGATCGACCTGATACCAACCGGGAACGGATAAAACAGATCATTCAATCCGTCTCCATTGGGAGTGAAAGCAGTGGGTATATAAAGTTCAGGGCCTTTATACACTTTTAAACTAACATATCCTTCGCCTTTACAACCGGCAGTTGTGGATGCTATCACCTGGTACAATATATCGGATCCTATCGGACCAACTGTCAACACCGGGTTGGGAATATTCGGGTTGCTTAAACCTGTTGCAGGCGACCATGAATAAGAAGTAGCAGATGAAGTTGCATTCAACTGGAACTGATCACCGGGATAACCGATCGTATCGTAAGGGAATGTTTTCACTTTTATCGGTGGCGTTACATCTACTATTACCTGGTCTGTTGTTAATGATTTGCATCCAATGGCATCAATCACTTCAGACAATGTATAGGTTATTGTTTTTACCGGTGTTGAAACAGGATTTGAAATACTGGTATTGCTGAGATTGGTGGAAGGAGTCCAGGTATATTGCACAGCACCTGATCCCTGGAGCTGATATGATTGCCCATAACAAATAAATCCATCGGGACCTGCATCAGGGATTGGTGCCGCATTCACATTCACGATCACAATATCATTGGCGCTGCAAAGACCCAATGTAGCTGTAACAGTATATTGAGTCGTGACTATTGGATTGGCAACAGGATTTGATATGGTTGTACTGCTTAATCCTGTCGCCGGTGTCCATGAATAGACAGTAGCATTGGATACCAGTTGTAATTGTGTTGAATTGCCTTCACATATTGTTGGATCGGTTTGCGGAGTCAATGTAAGATTATTAGTTAAGCCAACAACCGTATTAAAAGTTGTACTGCAACCCAGGTTATCTTTTACAGTTACTGTATAAGGACCCGGCACTACATTAAAAACATTGGACGCTTGAAAATTCACTCCATCAATTGAATACGTGTAGCCAGGATTTCCTCCCGCAGCATTTACAGTGATAACACCATCACTGCCACCGTTGCAACTTGCATTAGCATTAACTGAAGCAGCCGTTAATACCGCCGGTTGAGTTACTGTTGCTATTTGGCTTTTGGTACAGTTATTTGCATCACGGATAATGATCGTATAAGTTCCGGCAGCAACTGTAAACACATTGCCCGGCTGCCAATTCACACCGCCATCGATCGAATATTGATAAGGTGTAATACCTCCTCCTGCTGTAATGGTGATGATGCCATTGGGATCACCATTGCAAACAGCTGCAACAGTTGCAGCGGAAGAGGTCATGCCTGCAGGTTCTGAAACAATAACAGGTTGTGAACCCTGGCAACCCAGGCTTTCCCGGTAATACACCGTATAGTTTCCGGCGGTAAGACCATTGAATACATTACTTGCCTGCCAGGTTACACCATCCAATGAATATTGATAAGGCGGATTGCCAATTACCGGTTGAGTTACTGTGATTATTCCCGTTGCTCCTCCATTGCATAACGCATCGGTGACGGTAACTGTTGTTGTCAATTGCGGGCCCGCATTTACTGTAACAGCAAGAGCACTGGATATACAACCCGCTGCATCAGCTATGATCACAGTATGATTTCCTGCGGCCACATTGATAAATGTATAGGGACCTGCTCCTGCTACAGGTGCACCACCATCCAATGAAAAAGTATATGGTGCTATGCCATTAGTGGGAGTAACTGTGATCGTTCCATTGGAAGCCCCGCTGCATGAAGTGGCTGCTGATGCAAGTGTTGCATTTAATGGTGGGCCAGCTGTGACATTTACATTGATAGTAGTGCTGCAACCAAAATTATCTGTGATAGTTACTGTATGTGCACCTGCCGCAACATTGATAAATGTATGAGGTGTGGGTCCGGGCACCGGTCCGCCTGCATCAAGCTGCCATGTAAATGGTGCTGTGCCCGCTGTGGCATCAGCTATCACAGTTCCATTGGCAGCAGTCGGGCAGGATGTAGCCGTACTGTTTGCATTTCCGCTTACCCCGGGACCAACGGCAACAGTAACCGTATTTGTATAACTGCATCCATTATTATCTGTTACTATTATTGTATGCACCCCGGATGCTACATTGTTAAAAGTGTAAGGATTGGCGCCGGCTTGCGGAGCGCCGCCATCCAATTGGTAAGTATATGGAGGAGTACCGGTAGTAGCATCAACAGTAATAGTTCCATTGGACACACCTGTACATGCCGTTGCTGTACTGGAAAGATTTGCATTTATTCCTGCACCTGCATTTACCGTTACATTCAATATTACATTACAACCAGCATTATCAGTAATAGTTACTGTATGAGGACCGGCTGACACATTAATAAAAGTATAAGGTGATGCACCGGGCACCGCAGGAGCGCCATCCAAACTCCAGGTAAATGGTGCAGTACCCGTTAGTGCAGTTGCAATGATCGTTCCGTTGTTTACAGTCGGGCATGATGTAGCTGTGCTGGTAGCGCTACCGGTATTGCCCGTTCCGGCAGCAACGGTTTCTATTAATAAAACATTACAACCAATATTATCTGTTATTGTCACCGTATGAAGACCGGCAGCAACATTTGTAAAAGTATAAGGTGATGCTCCGGGCACCGCAGGAGCGCCATCCAAACTCCAGGTAAATGGTGCCGTACCTGTTAATGCAGTTGCAATGATCGTTCCGTTGTTTACAGTCGGGCATGATGTCGGGGTACTTGTTGTGCT
>DATHDV010000088.1:0-2037 GCA_035318845.1 Chitinophagaceae bacterium | reverse complement strand
CTGGAGCCGGCGTCCACCTGCGCTTTTCAGACTTACACGAACCATATCGCCATGTAAGGCAGTACTAATATCAGCCGGTCGGATCAGGATATCGGTTTTTGAATTTTCCACGATCACGAATCCCATTCCGGATCTTGTAATATCCAGTGTTCCTTTCAAAAATTTTCCGGAAACTACCGCGGAGCTCTCCTTTTTTTTCTTTGAATTTTTTCTTCCCATCTCTTTGTTTTATTCCTGTTGCTTATCCGCAGGATTCTGTGAAAAATTTTTAATAAAATTGATAACGATCTCATTGAAGTTCTTCCCCTCGTCAAATAAGAACCGGTGCCGCACCGGGATAACGTATAGTGGAAGCTCAGTTATATCGGTTTGAAATTTTGCCAGTCGCACCGCATCTTTCTCTGTGGTCAGTATCATTTTACCATCAGCCTGCATGCTGTCAAATTTTTTTTTGATCTCATTCAGGTTATCAACGGTAAAAATATGATGATCCGGGTACTGCATAAAATGATAAGACCTGCTTTGTTCTTCCAGCAATTTCTTCAATGGCCGGGGGTTGGCAATCCCCGTTACCAATAAGACTTCGTTGTTTTCGCTAAGGTTATACGTTTTTTTTGTTTTTATATGATAGATATCCCCGTATTCAATGGCTGTAAAAAAGATATGTTGACCTTTTACAGGTTTGATCTCGCTGCTGATCTTCTTCTTTTCATCGCCGGACAAATCAGGCTTGCACTTGGTCACTACTATTATTTCTGCCCTTTTATAACTGCTTTTTACATCCCGCAGATCACCAGTGGGTAAATAAAAATCATGAACAAATAAATTATTGTATTCGGTAAGCAGGATATTCAGACCAGCCTTGATCTTCCTGTGCTGAAATGCATCGTCCAGGATAATTGCTTTTGTTTCCGGTTTGTCATGCAGCAATTGCGGAATAGCTTCAATTCTTTTTTCTCCAACGGCCACCGGCAGACCGGGGAATTTCAAATGGAACTGCATGGGCTCATCACCGATCTCAAGAGCAGTTGAATTATCATTGGCCAGTGAATAACCTTTTGTTTTTCTTTTATAGCCCCTGCTTAACGTGGCTATCCTGAAATGATCCTTCAGCATTTCCACCAAATATTCCACCATAGGCGATTTACCAGTGCCGCCAACGGAAAGGTTGCCGACACAGATGATCGGCAGGCCAAAACTTGTTGATCTGAGAATTTTTATTTTATAAAACCCATTGCGGATGCTGATAGCAAACCAGTAAAGCAATGCAAATGGCAATAATAGTATGCGGAAAGATTTCAGGGAGAAATTAGAAAACATAGACTCTTTGCGGCGTGATACAAGGACCTAAAGGTACACAGGTAAATAAAGAATAAAAAATAAGAAATAAGGAATGAGAAAGTCCCTGACTCAGCAAACTTCCTTATTTCTTATTTGCTATCGCGGGTTTCAATAAAAATGGAGAATACGGTACTGCCATAATTCCTTTCATATTTATAGAAAGGAAAGCCCTTGTAATCATTTTTTGGGGTGTGCTCCAGTACAAACCAGCCATTTGTTTGCAGCAATTGTTTTTCAAAAATGCGTTTTGGGAGATCATCGATACTTGTCAGTGCATAAGGTGGCCCGGCAAAGATGAGATCAAATTTATCCCCGCATTGCTGAATGAATTTGAAAACATCCATTTTAATGGGCTTAAAATTTTCAAGCTTCAATGCGGATGATGTTTTCTTAATAAACTCATACATGGCCGCATCCTTTTCGACAATGGTCAGGTCCCGAACACCTCTTGATGCCAGTTCATAACTGATGCTGCCGGTACCGCCAAACAGGTCCAATGTTTTCAGGTTGTCAAGGTCAAGCTGGTGCTGTAAAATATTGAACAGGCCTTCCTTGGCGATATCCGTAGTGGGTCTCGTGTACGGCATATTATTCGGCGGGTTGAATTTTCTACCGCCATGTTCACCACCTATGATGCGCATTGTGAGAGTTCATTAAGTGAAGTAAAAAAATGAGCCGGGTAATCAGTTCTTCTAT
>DATHDV010000087.1:0-3479 GCA_035318845.1 Chitinophagaceae bacterium | reverse complement strand
GGGTTAGTAAGTAACGGCCCCCGGGTTAACCCGGGGGCTTTTCAATTTATTCACAAATATTTCTGATGTATTTTGATTAATCAATGTTTAAACATTATATATTTGCCCTTTCTGCCAACCTGAAAGGCAATAAGTTCGTTATACAACATAGAATGACTATAAGAAGCAGTAATAACAATTTTCGCAATTGGCTCCCCATTTTTTTTGGAGCAGGTCTGCTTGTTTCTTTTTTTCTCCCCTGGGTTTCCTGGAAAGAATATTTGGTCAGTGGTTATGATATGCCACGTGGATATTTTTTCAGCCTTGCAGAAACAAAGCTTGGGTTAGGCAATCCCTTTCCGCAAATTAATTTTTCATTCAATGTATTCTGGCTTATTCCTGTGGGTGCCCTGGCATCAATGATATTGAGTGCAGTAAATAAAAAATGGAGTTTAGTTCCTTTTATAACTGGTGCCCTGTCACTTTCATTGATAGCTGTCTTTTTTCTTTTCACGCAAAAACTCATTATACTGGGTGTTGGAAGAAATGTATTCGCGATGTTGCGGCCCGCTGCCTGGTTACATGTTGTTTCTGCTATTGGATTGATCATTACAACCGCTACGACCTCTCCTGTCTTGTTAAAAAGAATTGCCTGGATAGTAGCGGGCCCGGTTTTTGTCTTTATCAGCTTTTTGATTATGGAAAAATATATAATGGGTGAAACTTTTTCTGATACAGCTACTGCGAAAGCCGATTATACAGTTACAGCTTCGGAACTCATTCATGAATTTGCAGCAAATGACAGCGCTGCCAATAAAAAATATCGTGAAAAGATCATCATAGTGAACGGGACGGCGGCCGAAGTTGACAGGCAAAGCGATTCAACAACTAATATAAAATATACTGATACAACTGGTTCATATATTGTTTTTTCGCTGGACAAAAACCAGCACGAAAAAGTAAAAAATATTAAACCAGGCGATGCTGTTTCGCTGAAAGGTTCCTGCAGCGGGAGTGTTTACAGTGACATTCTCAGTACTACTGCCATAAGTTTTAAACGTTCAACTTTAAATAAATAATAAAAAACAACCAATGAAAAAAACAATCCTCTTTCTTGCTTTTATTGCAGCGACGGGTTCCCTTTTTGCTCAAAAGAAAATAACAACATCTGCCACAGTTTCATTTGATGCTACTACAGAAAAAGATGCTTTACCCAAAGCAGAAAATAAAACAGTGATCGGCTCTATTGACACCAAGACCGGTGATGTTGCTTTTGAAGCAGCTGTTAAAAATTTTTCCTTTTCCAGCCCCAGGATGCAGGAACATTTTAATAGTGCTAACTGGATGAATTCTGACCAGTTTCCCAAGTTCACATTTACCGGGAAGATCGAGAAAGCTGATAAAATAAAGTGGACAAAGGACGGCACATATACCGTTAAAGTTAACGGGGATCTTACCATCAAGGGTGTCACCAAAAAAATCAATTTGGTAGGAACCTTTACTTCTACGGGTGGAAAAATAAAAGCAACGACCAGTTTTATTGTTAAGCTGGCTGATTTTAATATTACAGGTCAACAGCCTATTGAGTCGGGCAAAGTTTCCAGGGAACCAAAGATCACTGTATCAGCAGAGTTTTAAAATAACCGGATCATAACCTATATTAAACCAGTAAAGCAACAGATCTTGTTGCTTTACTGGTTTAAAACAAGGAGTAAACAAACACTCCTGACCAGGATTGAATCTGGCCCATTTCCACTTCAGCTTATCATTCCTTTGGCATGGATTTCCTATCTTACTTGCTTAATTGCTTGCTATGTTAAGAAGTAGAATTGCCGGTATCGGTATGTATGTCCCTGCCAATGTGGTAACCAACAACGATCTGCTGAAATATATGGATACCAGCGATGAATGGATACAGGAGCGCACCGGTATTAAAGAACGCCGCTTTGCACATCGCACCCACGAAACCACCACTACGATGGGTGTGGAAGCAGCTACGATCGCCATTGAAAGAGCCGGCATTACTCCCCAGGATATTGATTTCATCATTTTTGCCACTCTTTGTCCTGACTATTATTTTCCCGGCTGTGGAGTATTACTGCAAAGGGCGATGAAGATGAAAGAAATTGGCGCACTGGATGTACGCAACCAGTGCAGCGGTTTTGTTTATGCACTCAGCGTAGGCGATCAGTTCATTAAAAGCGGCATGTATAAAAATATTCTGGTGGTTGGCTCCGACAAACATTCTTTTGGCCTTGATTTCAGTACAAGGGGAAGAAATGTTTCTGTGATCTTTGGCGATGGCGCAGGCGCTGTTGTATTGCAGCCAACCGAGGATAAGGATCGTGGAGTGTTGAGTACGCATTTGCATAGTGACGGTGAAAGTGCTGAAATACTGGCGATGTTTAACCCGGGTACACATGCCAATCACTGGACAGAACAAAAACTGGCCGACTTTGATGAAGCAGAGATAGGCGATATGTTTATGAGTCATGCCATGATCGACAAAGCACAACTTTTTCCCAATATGGATGGTCCTGCCGTTTTTAAAAAAGCAGTAGAAAAATTTCCTGAAGTCATCATGGAAGCGCTGGATAAAAACGGGCTTCAGACAACAGACATTAAGATACTAATACCCCACCAGGCCAACCTCCGTATCAGCCAGTTTGTGCAAAAGAAACTTGCATTAAGAGATGACCAGGTGTATAACAACATTCAAAAATATGGCAACACAACCTCTGCCTCTATTCCAATTGCCTTGTGCGAAGTATGGGAGCAGGGAAAAATAAAAGAAGGCGACCTTGTTTGCCTTGCTGCATTTGGCAGCGGTTTTACCTGGGCAAGCGCCTTGCTGAGATGGTAGCATCATCTTTTTAACCTCTTTAACATTCCATCATATAATGGCATGATTATTTAATATCTTAATATCATGAAAATCTTTGTTACCATATTTAGCTTACTGATCACAACGCTTGTCGCCAATGCCCAGGATACCTGGAAAATATCCCTGAACAAAATAACTGTGCTTACAGGTAAGGAATCAAATGAATTGCTCAACACTAAAAAAATTAAATCGGCTGATTGGAAAAAAAACGGCTACCTGGAAGTCAGTTATAAAGAAGCAACCCCAGGCAACTGGCTGCATTCATTGCAGTTTACCGATGAAACGGGCAATCAACTTTTGGTAAAAGACGGGGTTACTGCTGCCAAAATACCCATCACTACGCTACGGAAATTATATGCGGGTAAAAAAGAGGTAAAAATATATATGGTGATCAATCCCCCCAACCCGATGATGGGAGCTCCTTCCCGTATGCTACATTTGGGGACGCTCCGGCTTCCTTAATGTATGCGAAATATCATTTATATCATCAACCCTGTTTCAGGCACAAAGGCAAAAAAAGACCTGCAACAATTCATTGAAAAAAAAACTACTGAACACAAGATATCATTCCAGGTATATCCTTCTGTTGCCAGTGGTGATTATTCATTTCTTCATT
>DATHDV010000086.1:0-16411 GCA_035318845.1 Chitinophagaceae bacterium | reverse complement strand
CTCAGAACAGTTGTGGTAGTAGCTACCAGCGCTATCGCTTTATTTTACCTGATACAATGGCTTACTTATGCATTTGGCGGCCAGGCGATCGCTTATAACCTTACTAATTCCAATACACCTTTAAGCATTGGTTTTTCTATTTTAGTAACCGGTCTTGCTGCATTCAACCTGCCGCTCAATTTTGACACCATCGAAAAAGGAGTGGAACTAAGGGCTAACAAATACATGGAATGGTATTGTGCATTCGGGTTACTGGTCACCATTGTTTGGTTGTACCTGGAGATACTTCGCTTGCTGTCAAAGTTTCAAAGGAATTAAATATAACTTTTAGAATAGAAATAAAAACCTCTCAGACCGGGAGGTTTTTTTTATGACCTTCAGAATAAAATGTTTAGTTCTCTTTTGTATGAGGTTCCGGGGCGGCTTTTCCATTACTATTCTTATGGCTGAACAAGGAAAACAATCTTTCCACAAGCTGGCCTTTATGGTCTGCGATAAAATGAGAAGAGTAATTTTTTATAAAAAAGGGTACTGTGAGTTTTGTCAGCCATCCCGCCCTTGCAAGCAGCACTTTCCTGAAAACAAGATCAATGACCCTGTCAATGCCGCCATTTACCAGCAGGTTATGTTTATCTCTTGTTATGATCCGGGAAAAAAATGTAAGGGCAGTTGTTGCGGGTTGGAGTTCTTCCTTCAGTTGATTAAGATCACTCATAAGAAGTTCCTTCTGTGCCTGCAGCAATTCCTCCATTTGCTTCTCCTGGCTGAGCAGATCGTCATATGTCCGTATAATTTTATTCATATTATTTTATTCATGCATTTTTATTCATATTATTTTATTCATGCATTTTCCTGGTAAGGACATTCCGGATAAAAGGAAAAACAATTTTCTTTCTTAACAGGATGACAACGATAGTCACCACGAAACAAAATAAAGCCACCACCAAAAAACCTCCGGCACGGCTTGCCATCACATCTCCTAACCACCATGCTGCAGCAAAACCACCGAAAAAAAGTATGAACATACCCAGCACACAAGCGACGAGGATACTCATAGCACCGGAAACAATATCGGTCGCCTTCCTGGTTATTTTCAAAAGGCTAACCTTTACAAGAGTATCCAGGTAGTCTCCGGCATGATCAGTAATATTTCCTACCTTATCTTTTATCTGTTCCGTTTCCATTCCAAAGGTTTAGACAGTTAAGTATAAGCAGGTCTTACGGGACCTGCTTATACCTTTTTAACTGAAACTTTCCTTGATCTTATTTACTTTCTCTTCTGCAGCAGATTTTGCATGACGGCCCTTATCTTTTAGATCTTCTGCTACTTCCTTGCCTTTTACAAAAAGTTGGCTAAGGCCATCAGCCCATCCGCCTGTTGTCTTACTGAGACGTTTGCGGGTCTCGCTTCCTTTATCCGGAGCGATCAGCAAACCAATCACCACACCAGCTGCCGCTGCACCCAGTACACCCAGGGCGATTTTAGTTGTTGTTGTCATAGAAATTAATTTTTAGATTAAACAATATGAGGCGTTTCAAAAAGAAATTAATTCGTTTGAAAAAGAAATTAATTATTGCCCGTAAATCATTTCAGCAGTTGCCCGGATCTGATCAAAGATCAGATTTGGTAACAGACCTGCCGGAAATGAGCGAGATAAGAAAGAGTACAATAAAAACGAAAAATAAAATCCTGGCAATAGAACTTGCGCCTGCAGCTATACCTCCAAAGCCAAATACGGCTGCAACAATGGCGATAATTAAAAAAATAACTGTCCAGCGTAACATAACTTTAGGTTTTAAAAATTAAAAAAATAATTAGAGCTTCAAAAAGTATAGAAAATACCGTGCCATTATTGAATGAACAGCCTGTACACAATACTGGAATGATAGTTGTATTTTATTCACATCAGGTGCAAAAAATGGTGCATTCAGGCTAATCATTTTAAAGTTTTACATATGATACCGAATATCGGGCTTTCAGTAAAAAACCTGAAAGGCATTACTGATCTTTTATGTTCAGTGTTGTCTGATGCGGCAGTTTTGTATACAAAAACAAGAAAATTTCACTGGAATGTCTCCGGCAACAGTTTTATGGAACTGCACAAGTTGTTTGAAAAACAATATAAAATGCTTGAAGGAGCCATTGATGAAATAGCGGAAAGGATAAATAAGCTGGGGGCAAAAACACCCGGAACCATGCATGAATTTCTACAGCTTGCTTCCTTAAAAGAAGCGCCGGGGAAATATCCTTCTCAGAAAGAAATGCTGAGGGAATTACTGAAAGACCATGAAACCGTAATTATTCAGCTAAGAAGATTTGTTGATGAATGCGATGAGCAATATAAAGACAAAGCCACTTCTGATTTTTTGGTTGACCTTCTGAAAGAGCATGAAACGATTGCCTGGACATTGAGAAGATACCAGCAATAAACTATATCATATTATGAATCTCAGGGCTGGTTATCCTTTCGGGTTGGTGAAGAATGGATTGCCTTTTGATTACCCGAAGCTTGAAAAGGATATTAAAACGGAAGTACTGATCATGGGCGGAGGTATTTCCGGGGCATTGGCAGCTCATTATCTTATCCGGGAAGGCATTGAGTGTGCAGTAGTAGATGCCCGCAGCATCGGGTTAGGAAGTACTTGCGCCAGCACTTCTTTACTGCAATATGAAATTGACGTTCCTCTTCATAAATTAATATCATTAATAGGTAATAACAATGCAATAAAGGCATATACCCTTTGCGAACAGGCTATCTTCAGGCTGAAAACCCTGGCGGAAGAAGTTGGATTAAAAAAATTCAGTTTAAAGAAAAGTCTTTACTATGCAGCGCATAAAAAAGATATTCCTTTTCTTCAACATGAATATGAGGCCAGGAAAAAAGCGGGGTTCAAGGTAAAATATATTGATGGTAAAAACATGTTTGATGAATTTGGGTTTACTGCTCCCGGAACGATCCTGTCTGACACGGCAGCTGTTACGGATGCATATCTTCTGACGCACTATCTTTTTCAGTATAATATGAAAAGAGGTTTGACTGTATACGACAGAACTCCCGTCATTTCCATACAACACCATGCAAAGGATGTCCGGCTCAAAATCAAAAACGGGCATACTATTACTGCCGGAAAACTGGTATATGCTACAGGCTATGAAGTGCTTAATTATATTCATGAACCCATTGTTAAGTTGCATAGCACATATGCTGTTATCAGTGAATCGTTCAGCGAAGCTCCGCGGTTTGGAAAATATGATGGAGTGATCTGGAATACAGCCGATCCATATTTGTACCTGAGGACAACAGCCGACAGGCGTATTATTATAGGAGGAAGAGATGAAATATTTTTTTCTCCTGGCAAAAGAGACAAGCTTATCACCGCAAAAGCAAGGCAATTAAAAAAAGATTTTAATAAGCTCTTTCCTGATAAGCCATTTAATACGGAATTCAGTTGGACCGGCATTTTTGGTTCGACCAAAGATGGTTTACCATTCATAGGTCCGTACAAACCACTTCCTAACAGTTATTTTGCACTCGGGTTCGGGGGCAATGGCATTACTTTCAGCCAGGTGGCCGGGGAAATAATTGCGGACCTTCTAAAAAAGAAAAGAAATAAAAACGTTTCTATTTTTTCATTTGAAAGAATATGAGTTTGCTAACTTAGCCGTAATGGAAGCTCCCAAAAAAGAGGTTCATATAAAATGAAAGTAACTGAATAACAGTTTTTATATGCTACAAGTGGACGAAAATCATGTCTTAAAAAGTGGCACTTCTGTTCACATTTATTCAAGTGCAGAAAAAGGAAAATATTTTTTTGATTTCTCTAAAGATGGAAAACAGTTTTATTCGTTTTTAGTTACAATTACGGAACATGGAGGTACGTTTGGCAACGTCGATTTGACCCAAATTTCAGGAAAAGACATCCATGAGGCAATTGGTTTTCTGGTAGCCAGAAAGGAATCAGGCCAAATAAAACCATTTAAAGAAGAAAGATAAATTTCAAACTGTACCACTACCAAAAATCCGCCGGAAGAACCCGGGTGAAGATTTTGACCTATATTTGCTCCCCGCTTTTGTACCAGTTTTAGCATATAAAATCCGGCCCCGTAGCTCAACTGAATAGAGCATCTGACTACGGATCAGAAGGTTTCAGGTTTGAATCCTGACGGGGTCACAAAAAAGGCTTGACATTAAATTCAAGCCTTTTTCTTTTACCGGTTTCTCCAATCTGGCACATACTTGTCAAGCAGATCCTGGTATCCTTTCAATTTTTTTAATCCTTCCAGGTCAGGATCTGTAAACAAAGCGTCCGTATTTTTATAACCTCTTTGGTAGGCCTCTGCCAGGTAAAGAATAGCCTGCTCCGGTTGCTTATTCATGGCATAACTACAGGCTAATTCAAAATAGGTTTTATTTTTTGACGGATCGAGTGCTATAGATCTCTGTAAATAAAAAATGGCAGACCGGTATTGCAGCATGGCATGATATGACAGACCGAGACCATGTACAGCCGTGTAAGAAGTTGAATCTATTTGCACCGCTTTGCCGAAGTAGACAATAGCCGAGTCATACATCTCCATATTCAGGAATGCATTCCCGGTCCGGGTATAGGCTGTTACGGACCTGTCATTGATCTGAATTGCTTTTTTATTATAAGCGATCGCCGAATCATACATTTTTATATCGCCAAAGAAATTACCGATGTCCAGGTAGGCCTGCACACCCGGTTCCTGGTCTGTGAATATTTGCTTTTTGAAATAAAAAGCGGCTGAGTCATATTTTTTTAAATTCCGGAAAGCGCCTGAAAGGTTTTGTAAAAAAACAAGATTCTCCGGTGACATGCGGACAGCCTTTTGAATATATATTCTTGCGGAGTCATTTTGTTTCATTCCCTGCATGACCAATCCCATGTTATTATAGAGTTGTGAATTGAGAGGGTCTTTTATAATGGCCCTGCGTATATACCATTTTGCTGAATCATATCTTTTTTGTCCGAGGAATGCGAGGCCAAGGTCATTTAAAAAGGAAGGACTGTCAGGATCCATCAGGGATGAACCCTTCAATAAGTTTGTCATGGAATCTAATTGATTCAATTCCTTGAAGATCTTCATCAGGTTCTTTGAAGCTGGTTTATAATCCGGCTTCAGGAATAATGCCCTGCGGAAATAGGTCTTTGCCGAATCATAATTTTTATCCTGGCCATAAACCGCTCCCAGGTTATTGAGAATGGAAGGATTGGCAGGTTCCAGTCTTATGGCTTGCTGGAAATAACTATAAGTCGAATCCGGCAATTTCAGTTCTTTAAATACAAGTCCGATGTTGATCAGCGCATTGGCTGAATATGGGTTTGCAATTAACGCCTTGCGGTAATAGAAATTTGCAGAATCATATTGTTTCAATGCAAAACTGGAGCGGCCCAGGTTATTGAAGGCTTCTTCATAATTAGGGTCCAGCGTTGCCGCCATCAGGTAATACACTTTGGCGGAATCATATACTTTCAGGTCCCGGTAAAAATTACCGATATAATTATTTACTATGGACTTATCCTTGTAATTGATAAAAGCTTTTGAATAATAAATCCTGGCTGAGTCATACTGGCCTGTTTCAAAGAAGGTTTTACTAAGTCCGTTATAAGCATTGATGAATTTGGGGTCTGCAGCAATACTTCGTTTGAAAAAGATAATGGACTTTTCATATTCCTTCCTGTCATGCGCCAACCAGCCGATATTATTACTGGCATATACGTTGCGGGGATCCAGGATCAGCGCTTTTTCATAATAAACGATCGCTGAATCTGCTTTTCCTAATGTATAAAAATAATGGCCAAGGTCTACCCAGGCATCCGCATTTTCAGCATCGAGTTCGATCGACTTGCGGTAATATTTTATGGCAGAGTCCGGCTTGTTGAGTGTCTTATAACAAAAAGCAAGTGATACATATGGATAACGCCATCTTGGTGCGGCAATAATGGCTTTTTTAGCATAGAATATGGCGCTGTCATACCTGCTGTTATCCAAATGAAGATTTGAAAGCGTGTTAAGAATATAAGCCGCATTCTTATCAGAAGCATATGCCGTATACGCATATTGAAATGCATTGTTGATGTCAACCAGTTTCCGGCTCTTGCCAAAATATCCTCTTGCTTTAAAGAAATACATTCTTCCCATCAGCGATTTGGCAAAGTCCGGGTCATCGGGCATAATAATGCTAATGGCTTTTTCAAGCATATTACCCACTTCATAAAATTCCTGCTGGGCTACTTTTTCCATCCGGTCAAGACTGCTGGTTACTTCATCTGTTTTTTCGTCTTCATCGATCTGTGCCCGCAACTTCTGAACCGAAGAAGCATCTTTGCAATCAAGATATAAATTGATCTTGCTCTGGGCAAAGTTGATATATTCCACCGCCAGGGTAGATTGGGCATCTATCGTGTAAGAATTCCCGGGGTAATCCCGTGCCATCAATTCATAATAGTATTCTGCAGACTCTTTCCCGGTAAGCTTGTTTTCTTTGATAGCGCTGTTAAATAAATTATAGGCTTCCAGCAGCAATGTATCACGGGGGTTAAAAAAACCAAGTCCCCTGCCTCTCGGAGAAACAGTCGCCGAAGCGCCACCCATTGCCTGCAATTTTTTCAGGTCAAGCCATTTCCTCAAATAAGCAGTATCCACAATGCTGACTATTTTACTGCTGTTCTCATTGCAACAGAAAAATGGGTCCTGTTTTCTTTTAAATCGCGACTGAGCTACTACCGGTACATTCTTATCTACATACTTCTGTATTTCTTCAAGGGTTATTTTATTATCAAGCGTTCCGGATGAATCAGCCGCGCCTGTTAATCCATCAACAAGATAATAGGTAAACAAACCATGCCCCGCCCCGATCGTGGCATCTTCAAGTGATTCCTGCCCGGCCCCTGTTGCCAGCATGATGACCTCGCCGGCTTTTTTTTCTGAAATGGCTGAGTTCAAAAAGTTCTGTCCTTCCGTTCCACCCGGCAATTCACTGGTCCGGCAGGCGTCCATGATAAAATAAACTTCAACTCCTTTGGCTGTTTCCGATGCTATCTTTTTTTTCAGGTTGAATAATTGAATGGCGCCGCCGACCAGGTAATTATTTTTATCACCGGCCGGGTTACAGTCATAGGCAAGATAGAAAAACTGGTCTTCGTCAATAGCATCACCGTGCCCTGCCAGGTAAATGAAAAGCCTGTCTCCCTGCTGCAGCTTTTTAACTTTCAACCATTGAAATCCTTTTGAATAAAAATTGGCAAGTGTAGCCTGGTCGTTCAGCAGGCAATAGATATTATCATCCGGTAGTTTACCTCCTCCCGGAGATTTGAGAAAATCCCTGAACATCTCGGCATCCTTATCTGCATAAGTCAGGGGACGAACAAATTTATAGTTTGAGATCCCCATGATCATGGCAAAGGTCTGCGGCCCAACGATGGTGGTATCTCTTGGCTTTGGCGGGGCCTGACCATATGCAGTCTGGCTGGTAACTGCAAATAACAGGCAACATAGAATTATGGAAAGGTTTTTTGGCATAAATTCGACCTCTAATTTACGGATTTGCAGGTGAATATCGTCAATAGTTCCTTTTTGAAGTTAATTGACCCTGCCGGCAGTCATGAACAAACAGATAATTAATCGATGCAATCAGTTGCAACCCAACATATGTTTATCTTATCATTAAAAAGTCTATGACACACGAGCCCGAACACGAACAAAAGCCAAAGAAAAAAGGCTTCAGGCATCACGCCAGGAAAGTGCATGGCAGGGTCACCAAGTATCTTATTGAAAAAGATACCATTTTTGCTACAGTATGGGTGTTTCTTTTCATTGTTGCTTTGGGGGCCATTCCCCTGAATCTTGGCGTCATCAACCCCGTAAAACTGGGATTAAAAGATTTTGATTTTAATGATGTCACTTATTCAAACCTGGAAAGGGGAGCAAATCGCCAGAAAAGCTCAACTATCGATAAGCACATCGTCATCGTTAATATCGGGTATGCGAACCGAGGTGAGATTGCTGCTATGATTGAGAAGGTAGCAGCTAATAAACCAAAGGTAATGGGGTTGGATGCGCTTTTTTATGAAGCCCGCGATCCTGAGCAAGATTCAGCATTAAATGAGGCTTTTAAAAAAAATAAGAATCTGATTGCGGCAAAAATGCTTGTTTTAAATGGTAAAGAAGGTGATACGGTAATGGGTTCGAGAGGTGATTTCATCAAAACTGCTTCTGAGTATGCAAGTGTAAATCTTTGGGATGATTCACTGCGTACCATCCGCTATTGTTTGCCTGTCTTTGAAGATTATGCCCATAAGCAACATAAATCCTTTGCTGCTGCCCTCGTAGAGGCTTATGATCCCGAAGCCTATGAAGTTTTGGAAAAAAAATCGCATCACAATCATAAAATTATTATCGACTATTCCAGGCGTGTTGACCGTTACCAGCTAGTAGAGTACGAAGACCTGTTAAATAACAGGGTCGATGATTCAACTTTTGTGGGGAAGATTGTATTATTTGGCTATATCAACACAAGCTCGAATGACATTGAAGACAAGAAATTTACACCCATGAATGAGCGATATGCGGGAAAATCGATCCCGGATATGAATGGGATCGTCGTCCATGCCAATATTATTTCTATGGCATTGGATAAAAATTACATTAAAAAAGTACCTTTATGGGGTAATTTGCTGCTGGCTGTCCTGGTTTGCTGGCTGCATATGTCGTTCTTTATTCATTATTACCTGGAAAGTCACATTTGGTTTCACCTGGCAGCCAAGATCGCCCAGGTGTTGTCGGCGTTCTTTTTCATTTGGTTAGGAATATACTTATATGAAAAGTATAGGTTAAAAGTAGACATGAAATTCAGCATAGTAACGATCATCTTGGCAGTGGATGTGATCTATTTTTATGAAGCATGGGCCGTTTGGATGCATAAAAAATTTAATTATAAAACGGTATTTAAACCACATCATCATTAAATAACTCTTTACAATTAAACCTAAAACGATGAAAAAATTAAAATTGCTTTTTCTTTTTTGCATGGCTTCGGGCTTCCTGTACGCACAGAACAGTTTTTTGCTGTACAGTTTTAAAGGAAATGTTTCTGTGGTGGAAAACAATGCAGAAACCAAAGCCAAAGTGGGTAAACTTCTTACTAACAATGCCACCATTAAAGTAGCGAATGGTTCAGCTGTTACATTGATCTGTAATGAAGCTGCCATGTTTACTTTTGTAAAAGCGGGCAACTACCAGCTAAAACAATTTGGTGACTCCTGCAAGGTCAGCAGCAGCTCCGTAAGTGCCAATTATGTAAAATATGTTTGGGCTTCCATGACCAAATCAACAGGCACACCCGGAAGCAACCGCAAAGCCTATATGAATACCGTGGGAGCGGTAAGCCGTTCTATCAATAATGTTTGGATCGATCCGAGACTGGACACCGTTAATTACACTTCAGGAGATTTTCCCCTGTCCTGGAAGTCTTATACCGATGCAAAAGAGTTTGAGGTTTTCCTGTACAATAAGAACGATATCAGCACTCCTTTCTATTCAGTTTTTATCACCAAGATGAAGATCCCTATTTCTGATCTTGTCGTTGCCAACAAAATAAAAACAGGGAATTCCTATTACTGGACAGCTGCTATAAAAGGAGAAGAGAATGAAGAAATGAAAGTATTGAACTATGTTTCCAAAGAAGATTTTGATAAGATGCTGGCCAAATTAAAAAACAGCGCTTCCTTTGAAGCCCCGGCTGAACAGGCATACCGCCTTGGTTTCATGCTGGAAGATGCACATTACCTCTCAGAAGCCTATCAGCAGTATAGCAAAGCGGCTTCGCTGGACACCGGGAATGTTTTATACCGGTCAACGCTGATGTCGTTCAAAAAAGATTACGAGATCAAATAGATAATAGATAATAACTGATAGATAATAGTTAAGCCTCCGATTTCGGAGGCTTTCTCCTTTATAAAGCAGGCCGAAAGTTGTAGTTATATTTGCACATCAACAACTATCATCTATTATCTATCAACTATCATCTTAATGAAGATCTCTTTCTGGTCAATCGGCAAAACCAATGAATCATATATAAAAGAAGGTGTGGAAGAATTCACCCGCCGCATCTCAAAATATTTTAAAGCTGACTGGACCATTATCCCCGTTCCAAAAAATGCAGGCATGCTGAGTGAAATGGATCTGAAGAAAAAGGAAGGAGAAACAATTTTGGAATGGTTGGCCAAAGACGATTACCTGCTGGCATTGGACGGGAAAGGCAAACAAATGAGTTCAGAAGGATTGGCCGATCTCATACAGGCAAGAGCTAATGAGAGTATAAAAAATATTATTTTCCTGATCGGCGGGGCTTATGGCATTGATGATGCCGTGCTTAAAAGAGCTAATTACCAATGGAGCCTTTCACAACTCACCTTCCCTCACCAGTTGGTACGGCTGATACTGGCTGAACAGGTTTACAGGGCCTGCACGATCATGAGAAATGAAAAATATCATCACAAATAAAAAAGGGATTTTATATTTACCAATCTGAATTTTAAACCAACTGCATGGATCAGCTTACCATCACACTCATCATTATCATCATAACCGCCATCATTTCATTTACAGGATTCAGCAATCAAAAAATAATTGACGACCTGATCTTCTATCCCCCGGCTATAACCAGGCAAAACCAGTGGTACCGTTTTTTTACCTGCGGACTGATCCATGCTGATATAACCCATCTTTTGTTCAATATGTTTTCGCTATACATGTTTGGCGAATTTGTGGAAAGAAGTTTTTCAACCCCGATACTCTTCGCAGAAAAAGGGAAATTGCTTTATATCGTCATGTATTTCCTGGCTTTGTTCGTATGTCTCATTCCCACATTCATTAAACATAAGAACGATTATTATTACCGCAGTCTTGGTGCATCCGGCGCTGTCAGTGCCGTGGTATTTGCCGGCATCTTATTAGACCCAACTGCAAAACTGGGTTTCTTTTTCATTCCGCCGATCATTCCCGGGTATATTTTTGGACCCTTATATCTCATCTTATCAACGGTGCTTGAAAAAAGGTCACAGGATAATGTGAATCATTCAGCACATATCTGGGGGGCTATATTTGGAATAATTTTCGTCGTTGCAGCTGCGGCCATTTTAAAAACAGAATACCAGCCATTGGAGCAATTTATGCTGAAGGTGAAGCACAGTTTAGGAGGATAACGAAAACTGTAAGACCTGTTTTGTTTTTTCTGCCACTTTATATCTTTCATCGATCCGGTGACCGACTACCCAAATAATCCTGTTTGCACTTTCTATCACCCAAACTTTCTCCTTTTCCATTTTTGATAATTTCTGATCAATAAAAAACCGGGAAAGTTTTTTTTTCTTTTTCATTCCCAATGGATAAAAGTAATCCCCGGTCTTCCATTTGCGGAGTAGCAGGGGGAAAGCGATTTCCTTAAGGTCGAGACAGGCAATGTGGTTGCTGGTTGCTGGTTGCTGGTTGCTGGTTACTTCAATCCGGAGTTTTCCCTCACTAAAAAGAATTTCCTTATCCTCTTTTTCAATAATAATGTTTTCAGATTCAGCAGGGGAAGGAGAACAAATGATAAACCAATGCCTGTGCTTAATGATACGATAAGGTCCCTCTGGAGATTGAATATATTTCCCCGATTCACTGCCCGCCAGTTTTATGAGTTCATCCACCTGTTTTTCCTGAAAGCCAAAAGGTGAAATAATCTCATAGATCAAGGCCCGGTTATTAAATGCCATCAGTTGTTTAACAGGAACATGCACTTCATTTCCTTTTTGTTTGCAGACCTTTTTCTTCAACTCTCCCACTGAGAACCGGTACAGCTTTTCAATTTCTTTAAAGCGATTGATATTATCCTGTAAATTTTCTTTTACCTGAGGATATGCTTTGCTGATGGCCGGGATAATTTCATTCCTGAAAAAATTACGGGTGTATTTAGAGGATTGATTGGAAGAGTCTTCAACAAATTCCAATTTGTTTTCTTTTGCAAAAGCAATTAACTCTTCTTTGGAAAAAGATAATAAAGGCCGGCGGATATAACCTGCTGAGACAGGGATACCGGTTAAACCGTGCAAACCGGTTCCCCGGAAAAAATTCATCAGAAGAGTTTCGTTGTTATCATCAGCATGATGTGCTGTTAGAAGAAAGTCGGGAGTCGGGAGTCGGGAGTCGGGAGTAAGGAGTTCATTAAACCAGGAATATCTTAACTCTCTCGCAGCTTCCTGAATTGAAATTTTATTTTTTGTGGCGTATTTTTCTGTATCAAATTTTTTCACCATTACTTCAACATCGTATTTCGTTCCAAGTTTTCTTACAAACTGTTCATCCCTTTCACTCTCCTCTCCTCTTAACTGAAAGTTACAATGAGCCATGATGAAATCATACCCTGCTTGTTTGCAAAGTTCACAGAGCACAATAGAATCCACCCCGCCGCTTACCGCCAATAGCAGTTTATCTTTTGCGGAGAAAAGATTACTTTTAATTACAATATTTTTAAACCTTTCCGAAAGACTCATTGTATGAAAATATTATTCACTTTTCTCTTAACCACACTCTTTTTGATCAATGATAATACGGCAATATGTCAAAAGTCTACTGACACAACCACGAAAGTAGTAACTATCACAAATATGTCTCTTAAAGATTGCTATGTAACCAATAAATACATCTGGATACTTCGCGGGGATGGCATCATAACCAGGATAAATCCTGAAACACATGCCATATATGATTCCCTAAAATTCAATAAAAAGATTGTTTCCATTGGAAAATCCATTAATGACACAATTTATGCTGCTGATGATAACGGGGGCATATTTAGAATCTTTGATAATAAGGATACCAATTTTTTGTGGAATACCAATCAAATTGTACAAAACTTTGTTTTTACCTCGACTAATAAATGTTTTCTCATTACTGAGAAAGGTATTTATGAGCCGGAACAAGCAGACAGGCTTTATTATGAAAATGCTTTTAGCAATGGCCCTATGAAACACTTTAATACATTTTCATGGGAACCATCATCAACATTTATTGACAAAGGCGATAATATTTGGCTGGGTTTTTCCGCAGGTGAGTGGGGTGGAGACATCGTTATCTTTTCAACAAATGATCAACGGTTTATCAAGTTCCGGGAAAGGCAAAAGGACTTCTGCTATGTTAGACCAGTACGATCTTTTTTTCAAAACAATTCGAACATTTATGCAGTCACCAGTTTGCAGCATATGTCGTCTATTAATAGCGCTATCATTGAAATAACCGACACCTGCCGCTATTTTTTTCAAAGCCCCGTGTATAAGAGCAATAATATTGACGAGGCCGAGAATCTATATAATAAAAAGGAAATTTATATGGGCCCGGCTATTTTTAATAGCAATGATAGCTCGATCTATTTCTATAGTCAGTTTGGGCTTTTTAAGGGAAATATAAAAAAGGAGCTTAGTAAACTTGAAAACTGGCAATTAGTCCTCAAAACAAAGTTTATGTGGTATTACGGGATGCCCGATGCTGTCGGCTATGGAATGAATGTTTCGAAAATGTTTTTTGAGGGAAATAAACTTTTTATCGTAAGCCCCAGCAATGGGATTCTTATATGGGATGGTAAGCAGCCAGTATTACTTAAAACCACTTATAAGCCGGCAGATTAAAACGTAAGCTCTTCATAAGCCCCTCTCAATTCTCCATAAGCATGGTTGGCGCCCGCTTTCATGGCTTCCTCCATTCCTTTCTTGTATACTTGTATCGCTTTATCCGTTTCACCCAGGCGCTCCTGCAATTTGGCCAGGTGATAATAAGTTCCAACATAACCCGGCTCCCGGTTTATTATTTCCTCAAATAAGACTCTCGCCTGTTCTTCATCACCCAGCTTGATATATTCAAGGGCAAGGGCATGTTGCAAAAAACTATCATAGGGATTCTCCGCTAAAAATGCCTTTAATTTTGAGATCCTTTCCACAGTAAAAAATTATTAATCAATAATTATTAATTATTAATTGCCTCCCGTATCTTTGCTTTAGTTGCATAAACAACCTTTCTCAACTCACCCTTCGACAAGCTCAGGGTGACAACAAAAACTAATATGAAGATCTTAGTTTGTATCAGCAAAACGCCGGACACAACGGCAAAAATAGCTTTCACCGATAACAACACGAAATTCGATGTAAGCGGTGTACAATGGATCATCAACCCTTACGACGAATGGTATTCATTGGTTCGTGCCATTGAACTGAAAGAAGCAGATCCTTCCACCATCATCCATTTAATAACAGTTGGCGCTGCCGATGTTGACCCGATCATCCGCAAAGCATTTGCGCTTGGCGGGGATGAAGCTATCCGTGTAAATGCGGAGAGCCATGATAGCTATTATATCGCTTCGCAAATTGCTGAAGTGGCAAAGCAGGGAGCATATGACCTGATCTTTACCGGCAAAGAAACCATTGACTATAACGGCTCTTCCATCGGTGGCATGATCGCTGAATTGCTGGATTGGCCCTATGTTGCCCTGGCTTCAAAATTTGAGATCAATGGTAACAAAGCAACGATAACAAGAGAGATCGAAGGCGGTGAAGAGGTTTGTGAAGTGGATATACCTCTTGTTGTAAGTAGCCAGAAAGGAATGGCCGAGCAACGGATACCTAATATGAAAGGTATCATGGGAGCCAGGACAAAACCATTGAAAGTTGTGGAGCCGGTTGCGGCTGATGCCATGACAAGTGTTGTTGGGTTCGGTTTACCTCCGGCAAAAGCAGGTGTAAAATTAGTTGCAGCTGATAATGTGGAAGAACTTGTAAGGTTGCTTCACGAAGAAGCAAAAGCTTTTTGAGTCAGGAATCAATTTCATCCCGATAACTATCGGGACCCAATTCCAAAATTTCAAAATTCTACAATATGTCGGTACTTATTTTTATTGATACTTCGGAAGGCCATGTAAAAAAAGCTTCATTGGAAGCCATGACATACGGCGCCAAAATAGCCGAGCTAACTGGCACAACTGCTGAAGGAGTTGTTCTAGGAACTGTAAAAGATGACCTGGCAGCATTGGGTAAATATGGTATCAGGAAGATCCATCATGTTGCAGCTGATCCGCTGGATCATTTGGATGCCCAGCTATTTACCAAAGTAATTGCACAGGTAGCAGAAGCAACCGGGGCCATGGTGATCGTTTTCTCCAATAACGCTGATGGCAAAGCCATTGCTCCCCGCCTCTCCGTTCGATTAAAAGCAGGTTTGGTTTCCGGCGCTGTGGCATTACCGGATACCAGCAATGGGTTTGTAGTAAAGAAAAATGTTTTCTCAGGCAAAGCATTTGCTAATATCTCCGTAAGTACAGATATAAAAATTATCTCTCTTAGTCTCAACGCTTACAAGACCGTTGCCGGCGAAGGAAGCGCAGAAGTTGTTCCATTCAATGCAACAGTGGATGCGCCTAAAGTAAAAGTGACCGCTGTTACAAAAGTCAGCGGTGAAGTACCATTGACAGAAGCAGAGATCGTGGTCAGTGCCGGTCGTGGAATGAAAGGCCCTGAGAACTGGGGCATGGTGGAAGATCTTGCAAAAGCATTGCATGCTGCTACTGCCTGCAGCCGCCCGGTGGCTGATGCACACTGGCGTCCGCATAATGAACATGTGGGACAAACAGGTATTGCCATTGCACCCAATCTTTATATCGCCATTGGTATTTCGGGAGCTATACAACATCTCGCCGGAGTAAACAGAAGTAAAGTGATCGTTGTAATAAACAAAGACCCCGAAGCTCCTTTCTTTAAAGCTGCTGATTATGGCATCGTGGGTGATGCATTTGATATAGTGCCGAAAATGACGGAAGCGATAAAAAAGCTGAAAGGTATCTAAAGCGTCGGGACGCTTGGGGAGACATCAACGAATTTAAAAAAAGAAGCAGCGGCCTGACGCATTCCAATACCACTTGCTGTTCTGATTTTTTATTGCCAACTTGCAGAATAATTAACCCATTATGAAAAGAATTCTCTTTCTCCTGCTGGTATGCAGTATAAGTGTTTCATTACATGCGCAAAAAAAATCCAAAGGAAAGGACAAACCGGTGGATACCAATTATGATAGTCTTGCCACTGTACCGGTAAGCAAAAAGACAAGCAAAAAAGATGACAAGAAGAGCAAACAAGTAAATACCAATTATGATAGTCTTGCAACTGAACCGCTAAGTAAAAAGACAAGCAAAAAAGGTAAAAAGGATGCAAAGTCAACATCCGTCAATTACACCCCCGAGATAGAGATCCCGGTAGCAGATAGTTCCAAAAAATTTACCGGCATGATCAAATACCGCATCACGTCTGATGATCCGGCTGACCAGGATTCTGTTTTTATTGTTTTTGGAGAAAGCAAGATCCGTGT
>DATHDV010000085.1:0-2076 GCA_035318845.1 Chitinophagaceae bacterium | reverse complement strand
CCACAACAATTCATTCTTATGCGCCGGCACTGTACTGGGACAAAGTAATATGGCAGCCGGCGCTACGATCGGTTCCAATCATAATTCAAGAAGCGCCGATGGCGAGTTGGTTGCCGGTCGTGGTTTTTGGCCAGGGTTATGTGTTAGCCTGAAATACAATTCAAAATTTGCCTCCTTTACATTGATAGCAAAAGGAGATTTCCCTGCAGAATTAAATATCCCGGTCCCGTTTTCCCTGGTAAGTAATGATGTAAGCAGCGATAAACTGGTTGTCATGCCGGGCTATTGGTTCATGCACAACATGTATGCGCTGGCCCGCAATGCAGACAAATATGAAGGAAGGGATAAACGAACCGATAAGACACAGGTGATCGAATACGATTTCCTGGCGCCGGATAGCGTGAATGAATTGTTTAATGGATTGCAACTGATGAAGCAGTTTACGGCAAAAGCTTATGCAGCAAAAAATAAAAAGACAATTACCGATAAAGGTTTGCTGAAAACAGTTGAAACTTTATTAGAGACCGATCCTGCAGAAATTGCTAAGCTGGAGATACTCGCTGAGGGCTTCGAGTGCAGTAACCGGAAAACAGAGCTGGTAAAAGTTTCTGAGGCGTACAGGCTTTTTAAAGAAATGATCATTTATTATGGCGTCACGGAGCTGATCCGTTTTATTGAACAAAAAAATATTTCTTCCTGGCAAAAACTGCTGCAGGCATTACCCGGCAAGCCGGTCCGCAATACCTGGAAGAATATTGGCGGGCAACTGATGCCCGAAGCAGACCTGCTTACTCTCACCCGGAATATCCGTTCCGGAAAAATAAACAGCTGGGATGAAGTGCATTCCTTTTATAATAAAAAAAGCGCTGCATATCACCATGAAAAATTCAGGCATGCATTTGCCTCATTGCTGGAAATACTGAAACTATCTCCATCGAGATTCACTAAAAAACTTTTCCTGGATATTTTGCAGCAGGCTGTCATAACCAAAGAATGGATGGTAAAAGGCATTTATGATTCCCGGGCCAAAGATTATAATAACCCGTTCCGCAAAATGCTTTATGAAACAGAAAAGGAAATGGAAAAAGTGATCGGGAAGCTGGGTGAAAACAGTTTTATTCGCCAGCAACAAACCGCCTATGCTTCCTTTAAAGAAAAAGTGGATCAGCTAAGCGCCAGGTTCAAATAATTTCTTTTACAGCAATCTGATCCTATCTTAATGTCCTTGTGTTCTTCGTGCCTGCTTTGTGTTCTTTGTGTTACAAAAATCAGGAGCACAAAGAACACGACGAACCACAAAGGGCACTAAGGTTCATTTACTGACAATCACTTATTAATATCACATCCTGCTTTTAAAATAATAATACACGCCGCTAAATCCTAACTGGTAACAGGCTGTATAGTATAAAGCATCAAAAACATAATGACGCAAAGGTTTTTTTCCCTCCCCGATCTTTATCACGAGGGCTGCTGTTAATGAACCGCGGTGAATAAAATTATTCAGGTGATACTGGTCGGTAGCCATGACAAGTACGGATGTTGAAAGGGGGAACTTCGCTCCTTTCTCCGGGTCGCCATCTTTGTATTTATTCTTAAAACTTTGTTGCGGGTAAAACCATTTGGGATTGGCTTTGGGAAAAGCATCAGCAAATCCTTTCCAGTTAAATTCCAAGGTCTCATTAAAACCTTTGGCTGCACCGGAAAGCATCAGTAAGCCGCCGGTCAGATACCTGTTACCGTTGAGCTTCCAGCGATCCGCTTTATCGACTTTTACTTTACCGGTAAAAGATCTGAGATCATTTTTCCCCGGTTTCAAAACATGATTAAAAGAAAACTGGTTCGGATGCAGGTCGGTATTAGTTGTGAACTGGCAATGCCCGGAATTCAGGCAAAAAAGCATAGCAGGAATAAGAATGAGTCTCATATTGAACAGATTGGTGATTACGAATTATAGTTTGGCTGTTCAACAGGAGCTGTAAGATAAATGGGGCTTTCAGGCAGGAGTAGATTCCAGGAAGGGTTGACCCTTTAGAAATAACAAGCTGCCAAATTAATCACAGGGCTTTGATTATGCAA
>DATHDV010000084.1:0-22366 GCA_035318845.1 Chitinophagaceae bacterium | reverse complement strand
CTTTGCAATTCCAGCGAACAGCGAGATCATTTGCATGTTTTGCCTGTATAAGCAATATTGCATCCAGCACAACCATGCCTTCGGAGATCTCAAGAGAATAATCCTCGAATTTTCCATTGCTGGCATCACCGCGTTGTATTGTAAATGTTGCTGTTGGCATGCCCCTGCCCCTAAAGGGGTTTTAATTTTATCATGATTGTTGTTGTTCTCATTAATGACGCTTTCTTATTAACGCACTATTTCATTTCTTCAATAATTTTTTTAAGTTCTTCCGTTATTTCAGGGATAGGCTCCTGTCTTATTTCCA
This sequence comes from Chitinophagaceae bacterium, assembly GCA_035318845.1. GTDB lineage: Bacteria > Bacteroidota > Bacteroidia > Chitinophagales > Chitinophagaceae > JJ008. The sequence goes on along the minus strand of DATHDV010000084.1, from coordinate 22,059 downwards.
TTTGTCCCGCTGCATTCTTTTTTATTACTAAATTATACTTGCCGCAATTCGGATCTTTGTCAGGATAATCTTCACGAAAATGTGCGCCGCGGCTTTCTTTTCTTTCCAGGGCAGCCATGGTTATTGCCTCAGATGCGATAAGCATATTGCGAAGATCAAGCGCCGTATGCCAGCCGGGGTTAAACTCCCGGTTGCCAGTGACCTGTACATTCTCTGCCCGCTGACGCATCAAACGCAAATGCTCCATAGCCCGCAGCATTTCTGTTTCATTACGAACAATGCCTACTAACTGCTGCATCATTTCCTGTAAGGAAAAATGAACATCAAATGGATTATCGCCTTTGTCTCTTTCAAAAGGTTGTAATGCGTTATGCTCAGCTTCAGTAACTTGTTTTTCATCAAGGGTGCCTGCATTATTTTCTTTTGCAAATTTTGCTGCATACTCCCCGGCTCTTTTTCCAAATACCAACAGGTCTGAAAGTGAATTGCCACCAAGCCTGTTGGCTCCGTGCAATCCTGCGCCACATTCACCCGCTGCAAAAAGACCAGGTATGGCTGACATTTGTGATTCGGCATCAACACGAATGCCTCCCATCATATAATGCGTGGTGGGCCCGATCTCCATCGGTTCTTTGGTAATATCAATATCCGCCAGCTTCTTGAACATATGATACATGCCCGGTAATTTTTTCTTGATATGTTCTTCGGAGTTGGATATCTTTTTCTTGATCCATGATATATCAAGGAATACGCCACCATGCGGACTTCCTCTTCCTTCTTTTATTTCCCGAACAATACAACGGGCCACATGATCACGGGTGAGTAACTCGGGTGGCCGCTTGGCATTCTTATCTCCCTGTATATATCGCCAACCTTCTTCTTCATTATCGGAAGTTTGATTCTTGTATGCATCAGGAATACTATTGAACATGAACCGTTCTCCATTCTTGTTCAGCAAAACTCCTCCTTCGCCCCGAACGCCTTCCGTTACTAATATTCCTCGAACGCTCGGCGGCCAGATCATTCCGGTAGGATGAAACTGTAAAAATTCCATATCGATCAATTCGGCGCCGGCATCGTAAGCCAGTGCATGTCCATCGCCCGTGTATTCCCAACTATTGCTGGTGATCTTATAGGAACGTCCGACTCCGCCCGTTGCAAGGATGACTGCTTTTGCACGGAAAGTTTTAAACCTTCCTCTTTCTCTTTCATAACCAAATGCGCCAACGATACGGTCTCCATCTTTAAGAAGTGTGATGATCGTACACTCCATATGCACTTCAACGCCCTGGTGAATACAATGATCCTGTAAGGTGCGTATCATTTCCAGTCCTGTTCTGTCGCCAACATGCGCTAACCGCGGATATTTATGCCCGCCAAAATTCCGTTGTAATATTTTTCCATCCGTGGTGCGATCAAACAATGCTCCCCATGCTTCCAGTTCTCTTACACAATCAGGCGCTTCTTTGGCATGTATTTCCGCCATGCGCCAGTTGTTGAGATATTGACCGCCCCGCAATGTATCGGTGAAATGTACTTTCCAGTTATCCCGGTCGTCAACATTTGCCATGGCAGCAGCAATACCTCCTTCAGCCATTACCGTATGTGCTTTGCCCAATAATGATTTACAAACTAATCCAACCGTAACGCCATGAGCCGATGCTTCGATGGCAGCACGAAGACCGGCGCCGCCGGCGCCGATAACGAGAACATCATAGTTGTGTGTGTCGTATGAGGACATCTGTTTTTTATATTAACCAGTCATACAGGTCAAATAAGTCATATAGGTCATATCGAACACTCCGATTTGACCCATTTGACCTATATGACTTATATGACCATCTTTGACTTTTTTGACCATTTAAATTATTCTCCAGTCTGTCCAAACACCCATTGAACAAAGCCGTACATAAATATCAGTAAACCCAACCCAGAATAAACTCATCCATGCCCACAACATATGTTTACGGTTTAAACAGGTTACACATTTATACATTTTAAAACGAACCGGTTTCCCGGAAAGGCGATCCATAAATCCGCCTACCGCATGACGAAGCGAATGACAGCCCAATGTATATCCTCCGAGCAACACAACGTTTACAGTCAGCACCAGTGTGCCGATACCAATTCCAAAAGATTTTGCACTTGTAGCAGCATTCGTGAACCATAATGCTTTCCAAACATCAATAGATAGAAAAACAATAAACAGTACAGCGACATACATGAAGTAACGGTGAATATTCTGCATGATCAGCGGGAAAGAATTTTCACCGCGATATGTTTTTCTTGGTTCGGAAACTGTGCAGGATGGTGGATCTGCCCAGAAAGCTTTATAATATGCCCCGCGGTAATAATAACAGGTGAGGCGGAATAAACCCGGTGCCCATAATATTAATAGCGCCGGCGACCAGGGCATCCAGGTGGGCCACCAGCCGGGTTTGGGTCCAAACCAACTATGTGGTGAATCGCCAAACAATTCCGGTGAATAAAGTGGTGAGATATAAGAACCGTAATGATAATTTTTTCCCTGGAAGGCGGCCCAGGTAACATAGATAACAAAAGAAGAAAGGCCGATGAAAGTAAATAATGGCTTTACCCACCAGGCGTCTTTGCGGTTGGTGTAACCAAAACGATGGATCGTTTTTCCCAAATTTATTCCCGACATACGAACGGCTTATAAATTATGAAAGACATTCAATCAACATCACTTCTTTCTTATTAAAAAATAAGAATCTACCCCGTTGCCGAAGATAATTCACAAAAGATGAGAAAACAAAAAGATGCTGGGTGTGAAGAATGACCAGTATTTGATCGTGAAGAAAAGGGAAGAAGATCTGCCCGGTACTCCCGGGGCACAGATTCATACACTCCCCCTGCCTCAGCTATACCTGTGGTGTGCTTGTGCTATAAAGCTGATATGGATTTATAGCGGGGGTTTCTTTCGGGTTTTAGCCAATCCTGCCTATATTTGCAGCCCCGCTTTCGCTAAAGCTTTAGCGGGTAAACCTATAACAGGCTGGTGCGGTAGCTCAGTCGGTAGAGCAAAGGACTGAAAATCCTTGTGTCGGCGGTTCGATCCCGCCCCACACCACGAAGAAAGCAAAGCAGTTATAACGAAAAGGTTGTAGCTGCTTTTTTCTTTGGTACAACATGGATACAACAAATAAAGGATACGTAGGCACTGTCAATTTTTTTGCTATACAAGTGTTGAACTAAACTGCTTACAGCAGGTTGAATTCATAAGCGGCTTTTATAAGACCGGCTGTATTTTTTACATTGAGTTTATTCAAAAGATTTTGACGATGGGTATCTACTGTCCTCTTGCTAATAAATAATGACTTTGCTATTTGATCGTTTGTCATTTCAAGAGCGATCATTTTTAAGATTTCGAGCTCTCTTTTGGTCAACCCGCTCTTTTCAGGGGCTATTGTTTTTTCAGAATTTTTAGCGGAATCAATTAGCTTGATTGCGACCTCATTTGAATAGTAAGGAATGCCTTCCAGCACTGATTGAATAGCCTGGATCAGTTGCGAAGGTTCGATATTCTTCAGGATATAACCGTTTACTCCTTCGTTTAACATGCTCTTTATCTGGGAGATTTCATCATAATTCGAGAGAGCTAACACTTTGATGTCTTTTTTGTACAGGCGAATTTTTTGCAGCGTTTCAGTTCCGGACATGCCGGGTAGCTGGTAATCGATTAAAACAATGTCAAAATCTTTTTTCAGAATTTTCCGGATAGCGATCTCGCCATTTTCCGCTTCATCAATTTCAAACCGGAGAAAATTTTCCTTTGATTCAAGCATGACTTTTATCCCATCACGTACCATTTGATGATCGTCTACAATTAATAAACTGATTATTTTAACAGGGGTTTCTTCCATTATTTCATTGCTTTTTTTCTATTGGAACCAAAATTTCATACCGCGTGCCTTTTCCGGGCTGGCTGATAATATCCACTTCACCGTTATAAGGCCTGATTCTTGACCTTACGTTATTAAGTCCCATCCCCAGGCCGCGAATCTTTTTAAGATCGAATCCGATACCATTGTCAGCAAGGCTTATCACTACAAATTTTTTTTTGTATTTGAATTCAATCCATAAAGAATCGGCCCTGCTATGTTTTAATGTATTGCTGATAAATTCCTGTATTATCCTGAAAAGTGCAAATTCCTGCTGTAACGGCAACCTGGGAAAACCACTTGCTTCCTTAATAACAATTTTCATCTGGTTCAACAATTGATCTTTAGAACATAACTCTTCAACTGCCTTTATTAATCCAAAAACTTCCAGGCTTTTGGGCATAATATTGAAACAGATATTTCTCATGTCGGCCTGCACATCCACCAATGCTGCATTTGCCTTTAATAAAATTGATTTTTGTTTTGGATCTTCCACCGCATCTGCCGAGGTCCCGATATAAAATTTTATCGCCGAAAGATGTTGCCCCACACTGTCATGAATATCTTTTGTTAACCGCATTCTTTCTTTTTCTTCTGTTTCAATGATCGCTTTCAAAACGATATTCTGTGTTTTTTTCTGATCGGATATGTCTTTAGCGGTTACCAATATTTTCTTTCCCAGGTTTTTTCCTCCAATGAGAAAGGAGGCAGAGATCAGCACCGGGCAGCTGTTTTTATCCTTCGTTTTAAAAACTGTTTCATAACTGATCTTCCGGGATCCCCTCATATCTTTTAAAATCTTGCTGAACCAGTCAGGTTGCAATTTGTCGAGTAAATAATCTATCGGTTTCCCTTTCAGAAAGTCCAGGCTATATTGTAAATGATTGGTAACAGCATGGTTGATATTTTCTATTTTACCCTGCCTGTTCAATACAAATACCATATCGGAGACAGAATTAAAAATATTATTGAAATAATTCCTGGAAATTGTTTTGTCCTTCAATTCCTCTCCAAGCATATTTACACCGGAAATGAAAGCATCCACCTCATCCATGCGGGAAGACATGCTTAGTTTCTTGTCGAAGTTACCGAGTGAGTATTCGCTTAACAGCTTGTTTATTTTCCTGAACCTGTTGTCCATTTTCCGAATTTATTTTCTGAATTTCTGAAGCCATTTCAATGCATTTTTTTCATTTAAAAAAATCCTGACGGGCATTTTTGGCTTGTTTACAGTTACAAAGAAATTAGCCATGAAAGAAGTGAACGGAGAATCAACAATAAAAGCCGCTGCAATTATTCCCTCTGTTGATTCTCCTGTTGCAAAATATTCCCTGGCCTTTTTTTCCATCTTTAATACGCCCTGGTTGTATATTAATGCTACCACCGGCTTATATTCCTGGAATTCCAGCCTGGTTTTAATGATTTCCTTCACCATATCCACGGTGATCTTCAAGCCTTTCTTATAAGTACCAATAAGGAGGTCATCCTGCAGCTCATAATGAACATATGGCGTATCAAGAATTTTTTTCATAAGCTCAGGCTACTACCAGGGCAATTAGGTATAAAAGCTTAGAAAAAGTATATAAAACCAGTCTTTTATCGGACTGATAAATCCAGGATAAAGTTAGAGTTTGTATCAGTTAATTACAAACTTCTATTCCGCATGAAGCCAGATAATACAGCCATAGAGACGATCGACCAGATTATAACGGATGGAGTAAAAAAGGGCATTCTTCATTTATATACTGACAAAGACGGCGTCAACGGCAATGTAATCATACTCAAAGGCGGGAAGGTTGTCAACTTTGGTTCCTGCAGTTACCTGGGCCTTGAATTCGACCCCAGGGTAAGGGAGGCAGCCAAAGCTGCGATAGATAATTACGGGACACAATTTTCCGAGTCGAGGGCATACGTTTCTGTAAGGCTTTACCAGGAATTGGAAGAACTATTGCACAGGCTTTTTGAAGCACCGTGTGTTATAACTCCCACTACAACGCTGGGACATATAGCCAATATCCCTGTATTAATCACATCCGCTGATGCAGTCATCACTGATCAGCGGGTTCATAATTCGGTAAACACATCTGTTAAACTCCTGGCTGCAGCGGGTACACATATCGAGGTACTAAGGCATAACAGGATGGATCTGTTGGAGGACAGGATCAAATTCTTACGGGAAAAACACAAAAAGATCTGGTACCTGACAGATGGAATTTATTCGATGTTCGGCGATACGGCACCGATAGATGAAATTTACCAGTTGATGGATATTTATCCCGGATTTCATTTATACGTGGACGATGCACATGGAATGAGCATATATGGTAAGAATGGCCGCGGATCAGTATTGAATAACCGCCCGTTCCATCCCAAAATGGCACTTGGCACTTCACTCAATAAAGCGTTTGCATCCGGGGGTGGTGTAATGGTTTACCCAAACAAGGAACTAGCCAGGAAGGTAAGAACCTGTGGTAGTACTTTGATCACATCCGGTCCCCTGCAGCCATCACAACTGGGAGCCGCTGTTGCAGCTGCTAAAATCCATTTAACCCCTGAGATATATGATATGCAGAATGAATTGCAGGAGAGAATAAAGTTTACCAACCTGGTGCTCAAAAAATATAAGCTGCCAGTGGTAGCAGAAAATAATTCAGCTGTTTTTTTTATCGGTGTTCACCTGCCCAAGGTTGGATATAATATGGTCCGTCGCATGCTTGATGCGGGCTACTATGTAAACCTGGGCATTTTTCCGGCGGTCCCCATGAAGAATACAGGGATCCGGTTTACAATTACAAGACTTCATACCTTTTCGCAAATAGAACAGATGATCCGTACAATGGCCGAAGAATTACCAAAAGCACTCAAAGAAGAGAATGTAAGCTATGAGGATATTTACAAAGCATTTAAAATGCCATTTCCGGAACAGGAAGCAATTGATAAAGGGGTGGCTTCTGTCATTAACCAGGCATTGTCTCTTAAACTCTATCATTATAAAAGCATCCATGATATAGATAAAAAAGAATGGGATGAGCTTTTTGCAAACAAGGGAACATTTGACTGGCGTGGATTGCAGCTTCTTGAAAACAGTTTTCAACATAACGAGCTCCCGGAAAACAACTGGGAATTTGACTATGTAGTTATAAAAAACCTCGTTACAGGGCAACCGGTAGTCGCTGGTTTCCTGACAACCGCCATGTGGAAAGACGATATGCTTTCTCCTGCCTCTGTTTCAGAAAATGTAGAGATCAAAAGGTCAGATGATCCTTATTATTTTACATCGAAAGTGATCTCAACCGGCTCGCTTTTGACAGAGGGGGAACATTTGTTTATTGACAGGTCTTCTCCATTCTGGAAAGATGCCATGCAATTGTTTTTCGATCACATCAATTTGCTACAGGAGAAATATAACACGAATAGTATTGTTTTACGGGATTTTCAGGACGTTGACGACGAGTTTGAAAGTTTCCTGATCGACAATGGATTTTTTAAGACCGCAATGCCCGATAACAATATTATCAATGACCTGTCCTGGTCTACTGATGAAGGATTTTACCAGGGCTTATCAAAAAATTCGAAAATTCATTTCAAAAAAAATATAAAAAGATACCGGGAAAAATACGAGGTCTGTATTGAACAGGATCCCGTGAAAGAAGAAATTGATCACTGGTATTCATTGTACGGGAATGTAAAGAATAACAGTCTCGAGTTAAACACATTTACCTTACCGAAAAAGCTTTTTGTCAATATTGCAAATGATCCGTCCTGGGAAATCCTTACACTAAAACTAACCGGCGATGACGGTTTAAAAAAGACAGTTTGTGTAGTATTCAGCCATATCGCAGGGGATAATTATATTCCTATGATCATTGGCCTGGATTATTCTTATAACAAAGAATACAAAGTATACAGGCAGGCGCTTTATCAACTGGTGATGCGGGCAAGAATGCTTGGAAAGAAAAAAATTCACCTCGGTTTTTCAGCTACTGTCGAAAAGAAAAAACTGGGAGCGGTCGTTTTTCCTACTTATGCATTTATGCAGATCAGGGATAGTTATAATGCAGAGGCATTGGCAACCCTCAGCCTTGTGAGACAAGCCAGGTGAGCAGGGTTTATCATTTCGTTTTAACCACATCCAACTAAACCTTATCTATGCGTTTTTTTACCCACTTAAGTTGATTCAATGAAATTTACAAGGGGAGAATTCTGCCAGTTCAATTTAAACACCCGCTTCAAATTGCTCAAAGAATTTGGCAGGAATATTCTTAAAAAAAAAATCAAAATGAGATTGATCTCGGTGTACAGGATATCTGGTTTTTACGTGGAGGTGTATGAAAACCTGACGAGCCACGAGCTGGAAAAAGTGGAGCCGGTTAAAAATATTCGCTTTCTCGAAGTTTATAATACCCTGTGATATCCCGGTTACCGGGCGATGGTTCATAGTAGTCTCTGAAATTGCGAAGACACTTCAAACTTAGTGAGCGTCCATGAACCATGATCTATGATTCATGACCTAGCTGATATATCAGTCAGAACACTTAGATAAACCCGGTCAATAATTACGTCTAAATACCGAGGATAATTAATGATAAATTAGTCAGTTTTACCGGAAGTTATTATCGGACGCAAAAAACCGCACCGCAGATTGAGGGCCCTCTCTTTTATATTCATTCAATTGAAGAAAAAGCTATAAGAGAATAACAATCCAGGTTCGGGTTAGTAACAATCACAATGTTTTTTAGAAGTATAGCCCTGGTAAGTTTGAATTAGTAGTTAAGAAAAAATTGATAGTAATGCCCGGATTGAATTAAAGATATTTCTTTAAAGCAGCGCTATCTGGTCGTGAAAGATTTACCGAATGCTCGTATCAATGGTGGATTATAACCTTAGCTCGCTTACGCATGGAACTATTGACCTGGTTCCGGGAGTGCCAAAAACATTCTCTGACCTGCTGGTGCAGCATAGTAAGGCAAATTATGCGGAAGGCAACTATGGAAACCTTGTATTGCAGGAGCTGGAATTGAATGGTTTCAGGATATTCTATAATATTTATCATATCCAAACCCGTTTTTTATTACATGTTAATTGCAATGCCCCGGGGCTGATGGTAAATATAGTTTTGAGAAATGAGATCCAGTATCGCCTGGATGGCATCGGGGAAGTGTATATGAAGGAAGGGCAGTTCAATGTTTTTTATTTACCCAGGCTTGACGGCACTGCCCTGTTTGAACAGCCAGGTGAATATCGGGTATTCAAAGTCTATTTCCCTGCAGGGCTCCTGCGGGAATATGCAGAAACTTTTCCGTACTTAAATGAATTCCTGCAGCAGGTAACTGAATCCTCCCCTGCATTGCTGTTAAAAGAACATGGCTGGATCAATTCCGAGATCAGTTATATCATTAACCAGCTTTTGCAGTGTACCTATGATGAAGCGGTGCGCAGGCTCTATTACGACAGCCTGGTTAAGGAATTGTTGCTGTTATTGCTATTGCAAAAGAACCGGGGTTCAATAAACGGACAACAATATATGGAAAGCATCTACGAAGCAAGAAACATTATTGTAAAAAATACAAGCCGTCATTATAGTATTACCGAGGTTGCACAACAAGTGGGTTTGAACGAAGTAAAATTAAAGAGCGGGTTCAAGCAGGCCTTTGGAACGGGTATCTTCCAATTTATGCTGCAGGCAAAAATGCAAAAAGCCTGGACGCTGATATTAGAAACAAATAAACCCGTGAAGGAAATTGCTATGTTAACAGGATACACTTCAAAACAAAATTTTGTGACAGCATTCAAAAAATATTTTAATGCTACGCCCGGCTCGCTGAGAAAGAAGTAATGAATTCTCCGTATTAATACTTAGTAATGTCCTCCCCGAACATCCCTGTTAATTAATCATGATCTCTTTTAGCAAACGTGAAATGTGAAACGTCAAACAGAGTCTTCGAATAGCAAGCGTTTGACTTTTCACGTTTAACGTTTCACTTTCTATACTTATCAACATTGACTGCAACGAGCAAACCTTTTACTACTCTTTTCAAACCTTTTACTACTCTTTTCAAACCTTTTAAATTTGGAACCGGTATTGCTTTCTCCCGATCTTACATCCATAAAATTTTCTTTGATAAAATAGTTTGTTAGTACGTTTTATTGCGATAGCATTAGTTGATCGCTTACGGTTTGTGGTCCCTTATTTATAGAAAAACATGGTTATGAAACGAAGCCTTATCATTGAGATCATCGGCAGCCTGCTGATCCTTTTATTTGCTTACACAGCGATCAGTAAGCTGCTTGATTATACTGCATTCAAATATACCTTGAGTAAATCACCTCTTATGGACGGGATGTCCGGACTAGTAGCTTTAGCATTACCCATCACAGAAGGTCTTGTAGCTGTATTACTATTTATTCCCCGCACAAGGATCTGGGGATTCTATTCGTCAGTAGCGTTGATGTCGGTCTTTACCCTGTACTTAGCCTATATGATCAATTTCGCTCCGAAACTACCGTGCTCCTGTGGTGGGGTGCTAAAGCAAATGACATGGAACCAGCATTTGGTATTTAATATTTTTTTCCTGGCCATTGCTGTAACAGGCCTTGTGCTGGAGCGAAAGCGGGTAAAGCGAAAGCCTGAAGACGAACTGCCATCTGTTGTATTCACCTGAGAACAAAGTTCTGTCCGAATTAAAAAGTATTTAAGATAGTGTGTACACCTATTCTGCCTGAGTTGCAACGATGGCAGGAACCGGTCCTATGTTGATCAAGCCTTCATCCGCTAAAAGCTATGGAGTAAAACCCTCCTTCGCTAAAGCTACGGAGGGTAAACAGGCGAAGCCGAAAACCTGTAAAAAAGAGTAGGCAAAAACAAAAATCATTTAAATATTTAATTATGAAAAAGTATTTGTTTGGGATTCTTGCATTTGCATTTGCATTTGCTTTTGTAGCCTTTAAACCTGCTACAAACATTAAAAAACAAGGTGAATTTCAGTGGTTCCAACTGAAAGAGAATAAAACATTTGAACACAGACTTGACGCAGATGCCTATGAGCCTGTTGTTGGAGATCCTTGCCAATCTACCAGTGGTTTGTTATGCGGTATTTATGCAGAAACTGCTGTGAATGAAGTGGAGCCTATGATCCAGGATGATATTCTGACAGAATTAAGCAATTATGAAGAAGGGGTGCCAGTGCCTGGTTATATTACAGAACGTGATGAATAAGGATGGATCGTTTCAGTGATCTTCCTTTAAATGCTACAGCTAATATCTTATTTAAAAAGCTTTAGTTGTAGCATTTTCTTTTGCGGGTTTTTTCCCGCCAGGATTAAAGTGAAGCCAAAAAACTTTGTAAACGAGTAGGCAGAAACAAAAACCATTAAATATTTAATTATGAAAAAGTATTTGTTTGGAATTCTTGCCGTTTCATTTGCAATTGTTTTTGTAGCCTTCACTCCTGCTGCAAACACTAAAGATCAAGCCACCGGTTTTGAGTGGTTTGTACTGAAAGAGGGCAAATCATTTGCTGATAGATTTGATCCGGCTGCCTACGAACCTTTTGGTGAAACTATTTGTGAATCGCACATTGGTTTGTTATGCGGTGTTTTTGCAGAAAAAGATGAGAATGACGAGCCTTTGATCAAGAATGATATTCTGGCAAAACTAGAATACTATGTAGAAGGGTCGCCTGTGGCCGGTTATATTGCAGAACGTGATGAAGAATAAGTATGAATCATTTCGCTTATCTTCCTTTAAATACTACAACAGGATCTCACTAAAAAAGTTTTAGTGATAGCATTTCTTTTAAGGATCTTTTTCTCAGGGATCAAACGAAACAGAATCTTTATAAACGAGAAGGTAGAAAAAAAACCATTAAACATTTAAATTATGAGAAAGTATTTGTTTGGAATTCTTGCCGTTTTATTTGCAATTGCTTTTGCAGCTTTCACACCCGTTAGAAACACTAAAAATCAAGGTGAATTTCAATGGTTCCAACTGAAAGACGGTAAAACATATGAAGACAGATTGAATCCATTTGCATACCAGCCTGCTGATATGCCTGTTTGTGAATCTGCAAGTGGGGTATTATGCTCTATTTATGCAGAGGGAGGCTACTGGCCCAATATCGAGGATCTTATTAGATACTTATTGCTCATTTATAAAGAAGGCATGCCGATAGAAGGTTTTATTGCAGAACGTGATGAATAGTGATAATTGCTTCACTGATCTTCCTTTAAAAGGGTATGACTATTATCTTGTTTAAAAAGTTTATTTGTAGCATTTTCTTTTGCCGATCCTATCTCAGTTAGGATGAACAGGTCTATTTCCCTTTGAGCGGGAACCAGGTCGAAGCCATTTCTTTGCAGGGCCGCTCTTAACTCAGGAATATTTGTCCAGGAACTGAGGTTGAGTTTAAAATTTATCATCTCTTTGCCGCCTGTACTGTCTATTACCGTAGGCAGGCCGTCAATTTTATCCAGGTAGCTTACAAACAAGGAAGTACTATATTTTTTAAGAACAGGTGTATCGGGATTTATCATCACATCATTGCTCACGGGCTTTTTGATCAAAATAAGAACATCAGTACATTTTTTTTCCATTCTTCCATCCAATCTAAAATATTTATTCAGGTCATCGATCATGCAGGAATAAACCTTCTCACGGCTTGTATTCAGGGGTAATATGGCTTCATAACAGTATGAGTTCTGGTTTCTCCAGGCAGCGGCGTATCCCCAATTTTTTTTGTAGAAATATTTTGAAGAATCTTCCAGTTCAAGACGGAACCGTTTGATCAATCCTTTTGTTGAGGAATAATTCAAAGCATATCTATATAGCTCAGGGATAGATTGATTGATGGCAAGAAGCCTTACAAAAGCTTTGACGCTGTCAGTTTGAAACCGCCAGGGGCTCGAAGCCCCGGGTAAATAACCGGTCACGCCGCTATAGTACAGAATTTTCGCGTCGCTGATCTCATATTTTAGTTGAAAAAGAGGCTGGTTAAAATCATAATCCCTTTTCTCTTTCACCATCCAGTTTACTTTGCCCCCGTTTAATATTGTTTCCACATTTTTCTTACTGATGTATTCGCCGCCGGTAATGGCTCTCACCACCCGGTTAGCATCGATCCAGACGATATGCGGCACTCCTTCATGCGGAAAATACTTTTCCAATATCCTGTCCTCTGTTACCCTGATCAACGATAGATCTTTTATGAGTTTACGGGCTTTCCAGAATTTTTCTATGACCTCAGTTTTTTGATTGGTCACCAGCAATACCTGCAGCTGATCGCCGTGAAGGCTTTGCAGTGAATCGATCTTGGGCATGGCAGCCACGCAGCTAACACAGCTTGTCGACCAAAAATCAAGGATCAAAAATTTATTTTTAAAAAACGACAACTTAAGCTGGGATGAATCATGTCCGAGGATATTCTTTATAAGGACATCAGGGCAGCGTTCACCAATTTTCAGCGGCTTGATCTGCGCCGATATTTCGACTTGTGTAATGGCTAATAACAAAACAATAAGCAGCCTTAAAACAATTTTTATGAATTGAATGCACAGCCCGGTTCTCACTGTTATTGATTTTGCTGAATTCCTGATAATGCGATCACCTGGGCCGGTATTAGTACAGTGTACCTGGGGCTGTTGGGCAACAATTCATAAAACTGGCCATTGACAAATCTCCTCGGTGTTACGGCAAATTGCGGTTCTTTCATCAACCGTCGCAGGTCTACCCAGCGGGTGCCCCTGAAAATCAGCTCTTTTCTTCTTTCCACCAAGATCTTGTTCAATGCGTCGTTGGCATCAACTGCTGTTATATTAACAAAAGTGGTACATCTTTTTGCCATCAAAGCATTCAGATCAATTAATGCATTTGTCTTGTCTCCTTTTCTCGCATAAGATTCCGCCCTGATCAGGAACATTTCATCAAGCACAATGCCTCCATAAGTATAGCCTTGTGTTCCCGAGGCGCCATAATCACCTTTGAAACTTGAATCTGTTTTATAATAAGCTGCTTTTCTCCGGTCATTTGGAGCATAGGATTTATACAAATTTGAATCGCTCCTGGTTCTTGCGTTGCTGAGGATCGCGATCGTACCACCTTTATAATGAAAGATGATCTCTTTGTTAACCATCGGAAGTGGAAAAGGGATAGTGGCAGTTACATTTACTTCAGCGTTATTATTGAAATTTAAAAGGCTATCAACGCCACCATAATGTTGAATGCAGAGATCGGCATATTTTCCGGCAGAATCATATTCCTGCATGGCTAAATAAGTGCGGGACAAGGCGCCAAATGCAGCAGCCCGGGTTGGTCGCGTCTTTAAAGCAGTTTTCTCCGGCAATAAACTGATCGCTTCGCGAAAATCACTGATGATCTGGTCATAACTTTGTTTCACCGTCGACCTCATGGAAACTTCATTGAAATCCGAATTCAGTCTTAATACAATTCCCAGGTCCTGCCCAGAAGTATTTTTATCAAACGGTTGTCCGAATATCTGGGAGCAGAAATAAAAATTATAAGCTCTGAAGAAAAGTGCGCTGCCTTTAATACTATTCCAGGTTCCCTGTTCTGTAGCAGGATTGTAGGATATCCCCGGAAGATTGTCCAATATTGTATTGGCAGTGAAAATTACGTCATATAAATTAGACCAATTATTAGATTCGTTTCTTTGCCACTTATAAAGATCCTTTGTTGTCTCATCGGTTACGGCGTTAAACATTTGATCGTTTCTCACAAACTGGTTATCCGACATGATCTCCAGCACAACCGGCGACTGGTTATTCATAGTTGCAAAATTGTCGAGGATCGACTGGAGGTCACCTAAAGTGGATGGGATCGCTAATTTTTTGTCCGGAATTTCCTCCAGGAATTTTTTACAGGAATTTGTCAATACAAGAACGGACAAAACAACAAATATGTTGGATATATATTTCATGACGATCAGAGTTTAGTTTTTTACAATTCTGTTCTTAATCCAAATGCGATCATACGGCCGGGCAACAAACCAGAAGGATAATCGGGATCATAACCGCCTTTGTTGGCCTTCCAGATCAATACATTCAGGTTCGCGATATAGGAATATATCTCGATCGTTTTGAAAAAGTATTTACCTGAATTACGCTTGTTTATCGTATAACCAATTTTTATATCCTCCAGCCTTATATGATCTCCTTTTTCAACTGTGATCTCGGAAAACTGGTAAAAAACATCTCTTCTGGTGGAAGGGTTTGGATAGATAAAAGAAGGAACATTGGTAAAAGCTTCATCGCCGGGTTTTTGCCATCTTTTTAAATACTCAGCAGTTCCAAATCCTGAGGCTATTAAAGAACCATAATTTAGTGTGGGCCTTCTAAAAAAGTAATTGAACCGGTAAGCGATGTTTGCAGAAAGCGACAGACCTTTCCAGCTAAGCGAATTCCGCAGGTTGCCAAAAATATTTGGCACTGCTGAGCCATGAACAACCTGGTTGGAAAGAGGTGTTAGGGTGGTGATCGTTTGGTAGTCTTTTGACTGTTGCTTATTAAGATCATAACCCATAGGATCGCCGGTCAATGGATCCAGCCCGGCCCACCTGTAGCTGACAACCTGGTAAGGATGATATCCCTCGATAGGAAAAATAGTAGTACCGTCGCTTACATAACCATTTCTGCTAATATTGAGTAAGTATTTCGATACTTTATAGTCTGCGTAATTGAACACAAAACTTGTCTTCCATTGAAAATGCGAACCATTTATATTTTTTGTATTCAGAATGATCTCAAACCCCTTTCCACTCAGATTTGCTGAATTACTTTGAATACTTGTCAGGCCGGTCGTAGGATCCAGCGTTTCGCTTCCGATCACATCGGTTGATTTTTTTCTATAGTATTCAATGGTTCCATCTATTCTGCGATTTCTGAATCTGAAATCGATCCCAATGTTCATTGTTCTTACTCTTTCCCATCTTAGTTCGGGATTGGGAGCTCCTGTTATCAAGGCAAACGGGACATTCAGCGGTGGGTTTTGTGAAGCTGGCCTGTAACCGAGAACGGTTAGTGCCGACTGGCCGGGGTTAACATTTCCGCTAAAACCATAGGTGAACCGCAGGTTGAGATCATCCACAAAAAAATCTTTATAAAATTTTTCTTTCGAAATTTTCCATCCCAGTCCTGCCGACCACACAAGATTCCATTTATCATTCTGTTTCACCCCAAAAAGATTCGTCGCATCTCTCCTGGCACTGGCTGAAACTGTGTAGCGGTCAGAATAGGTATACGCGGCATTTGAAAAAACCGAAACATAGCGATTGTCGATATCGGAAAAATCCATTATCAACGGCACGGTTCCGCTTCCGTTTGGAAGTTTCGGATAGGTATTGACATAGTCAACGCCTGACACATTCAATTTATGATCATATCCATAGTCCCTGTAGGTTTCAGAAAAAATACGGGATTGCCTGAGCTCAGCACCTGCAATTCCGAAAACCAGGTGTTTACCATTCCAGGCTTTATTTATATTTATTTGACCCCGTATATTATGCGTTTGCATGTGAGATTCGGTTACATCCAATACTCCTCCCGCTGGCACGGGGTATTTCGCCGCAAGATTCGTTGTATTGAGATTGGTGAATTGATTGATGAGATCGCGGGCAAAAAAACTATTCAATCCATATTTTATTTCATTTCTCACCGGGTTATTTTGGTATTGGTATTTTACATCTATGCCGAGAAATTTAAATAATTTGTAACTGGCTCCAATATTAGCAATCATTGTGTGTGATCTTGTTGTGTTATCAGCGAAATTCAATTCGTCCAATGGACGGAAATTCCAGTCCAGCAATCTTCCTCCGCCTATTGTATCCAGCCATGCCCGGCGATACTTATTGTCGATAGTGAGATGATTGCCGTTCGCATCAGCGAATTGGGAATACAGGGGAAGGAAACGGCTTTTTAGCTGGTATCTACTGGATCCGTATTCTCCGGGACTGTTATTCTCTGAATTATTTTGTGTATACAATGCCTCGATCTGTATCTGTAGGTTTTTTACAGGCTGGATGGTATTTGCAAAACGAAAACTGATCCTCTCATATTGATTGCCGACCAAAGAATTGATATTTTTGTCATAGCCCGCAGAAAATAGATAGCTATTGTTTTTTCCGCCTCCTGTTATAATAGCGGAGTGCTGCTGGTTTACTTGTCTTCTATAAATATATCTTTCAAAATCATTTCTGACATCCCGGCCTCTTAAAGCATCGATCTGCATTGCTGAATCGGCCGCGGTGATTTGATTAAGCTTACGCCTGTTCAATATTTCAACTACTGGAGTGAGCGGTGGCCGGGTGGTAGTGCTGGCGATGTCTGTGTTATATGCCCCTTTGCCAAAGAGAAATATTTCAAGATCGATATAATCAGAGGTTGGAATTTCCGGTAA
Source organism: Chitinophagaceae bacterium (assembly GCA_035318845.1). Lineage (GTDB taxonomy): Bacteria > Bacteroidota > Bacteroidia > Chitinophagales > Chitinophagaceae > JJ008. Next base: position 4,752 of record DATHDV010000084.1, on the reverse strand, counting down.
ATCAAAAAGATCAGGTTTGCCTATAGTCGTAATATTTGTATTAAGGATGACTTTGACCGGCTGGTTAAATTTTGCTTTTTTTGTCGTTATTACAATGACACCATTACCGGCTCTCACACCCCAGATAGACGCCGCAGCCGCGTCCTTCAGGACCGTAATGCTTTCTACATCATTTGGGTTGATATCATTGATATTTCCTTCATAAGGAAAATTATCGACTACAATTAGAGGCTGGGCAATGTCTGGTGAGAGTGTATATAGGCCCCGAAGCTGGAGCCTGATATTTTTGGGGTCTCTTTTGTCGAATAATAAGCCCGATGTAATACCATCTAATCTACTTAGAATATCTGTCCCTGTTTTTCTGTTCAGCAATTCGTTGTCGATCTGTACAAAGGACCCGGTGGCTCTCTCCTTCGGTATTTCCTGGTACCCTGTATTAACTTTGACGGTTACATCTTCGCCGGTTGTTACTTTAGTTTTTACACTCAATGCAGCCAGGTCTGTTTTGCTATTTACCTTTATTTCGTAGGCTTCAATGTTTGCACCGCTAATAACTAACGTTGCATTTTCATCCACTCCTTTTAATGCAAAAAATCCATTTACATCTGTAGCAGTTGCATTCTTTGTTCCTTTTACAGTAACAGTGGCCCCTTCAACCGGCTCTCCCTTTTCATTTATAACCCTGCCTTTTATATCAATGGGTGGTGGTGGTTCGAAGGTGGTGGCTTGTTCGTTTGGGGTTTCATTTTTTGGCTTTACAACAATGGTCCTTTCAATGATAGTATAGGTGAAGGGTTGATCTTTAAAACAAAGAGCCAGGACTTGTTCTAATGTGCCGTTATTTATCTCAACGGTAACTCTTTTAGCCTGGCTTAGTTGACTGCCTGTATAAGCAAAAGTGTAATTAGTTTGCCTCTCAATTTTCTTAAATACTTCAGATAAATAAGCATTTTTCTCAGACAAACTGATTGTTTGTCCAAAACCTTTTGCACTTGCAGTTAAACAAGCCAATAATAAAATGACTGCTGTTAGCTTCATAATCAACAGCGTTTTTTGGGGTAGCCCCCGTACTAATAACAAAGGATTAGAAAGAGCCATTAAAATCATAACTTTGGTTTTGGTTTGGGTTAATACAATAAGAAATCCTGCGACGGGTTTGTTTATAAGGGTTTAATCCGAACTACTTGCAGGGAGGTGGTCAGAACACTTCCCTGTTTTCATTCAGACCAACCAAAAGAACTTACGGTCTTACTGTAATCTTTTTCCCATCAATATCGAAACGCACAGCGCCTGTTGTTTCCAGTATTTTAAAAACATTCGAAACATTTGTATTCCGGCTCATCTTCACAAAAAATATTTCTTTCACATCACCGGCATACACTATCTCTACATCATACCAACGTGCTATTTGTTGCATTACAGTTTTGATACCTGAACCATTAAAAGAAAATAATCCATTCTTCCATGCAACTGCTGCATCCATGTCTGCATGCTCAACAAGTTGTAACTGCTGCTGTTTATTAAGCTGTGCCTGCTGACCGGGCTTTAATAAAAGAGTGCGTGAATTTTTAGATACTTTTACTTTGCCTTCCAGGAGAGTAGTGTTGATAGTTGCTTCATCAGCGTACGCATTCACATTAAAATGCGTTCCGAGTACCTCTACTTCGCCCCCGTCACCTGAAGGAGTATTTATTTTTACTTTGAAGGGTTTAGCAGGATCAGGCGCCACTTCAAAGTAAGCTTCACCGGTTATTTCTACATTCCTTTCTTTACCAATAAACCGGGTCGGAAAACGAATGGAGGAAACTGCGTTTAGCCATACACGACTGCCGTCAGGTAGCACAAGCCGGTATTGCCCGCCTCTCGGGGTAGAAAGTGTATTATAGATTACCGTTGATTTATTAACGGATGACGACTGGCCGGCATCATATACCAGTTGTGCTCCCTGCTGGTTTACAACAGTTCCATTTTCGTTGGCGATCTTTTTAGTACCTGAATTATCTAATTGAATAGTTGCTCCATCCGCCAGGGTAAGTATAGCTTTATCCGTTCCCGGGACCACATCATTCTTATATTGATCATTGATATTTTTTTCAGCAACCTCTTTTTTGTTGGAACCACGGGTAAACTGATATATAGCAGTACCTGCGATCACAACGAGACAGGCTGCAACCAAATATCTTTTCATCTGGCGCAGCCTGCCTTTACTTGCCGGGTCTATGTTTTGCAGGGTACTATTTAAGATGGAGGTCCTGTCTTTTTTATTGAAATGCCTGAGCTCTTCAGCCATCAGCTTTTCATTGGTAGATTCTTCAAAAAAAAGTTTGTTTGCTTTTTTTTCATTGATCCAATCATCTAACTCTTTCTGTTCACTTGTTGTAAGTTCACCTCTCAGGTATCCGGCTATTAATTTCGGGATTCTGTCTTGAAATTCCATTATGTGTATAGCTGTTTGAGTCTTTAAAAACTTAACATAATCACAATGCCTGCTTAATGATTTGATAACAACAACAAACACCCTAATTGCGCCCATGCGAAATGGATCTTTTTTTTCACAAAGAATGGAGGAGATAGGAGATCTGTGTTTGAATCAGGCCGGAATGAAGGAGGACCGGCAGTACATCAAGAAGATCAAAAAGGCAATAGCCAGGTTTCTTTTAAGGAATGCTGCTTTGATAAGATGAACAGCTTTTGCTCTTTGATTACGGACAGTCTTGACTGAAAGACCGAGCTTATTGGCTATTTCACCGGAAGGAAGTTCCTGGAAAAAAGAAAGCTCAAAAACCTCCCTCATTTTTTGGGGAAGTATTTCTATCTCGCTGTTCAATTCAGTAAGCAATTCTGCCCGGTACATAATATGGAGTATCTCTTCCTCTTTATCATTGGCCCAGTAAGAGAATTCCTTTTGTGAAGCAGAGACCCGTTTTGAATATTTTAAAAAATTGAGGCAGGAATTGCGGGTGACAACATAGAGGAACGATTTGATCTGCGAAAGGTGGTCAAAGTCGTTATGCTTTGCCCATAATTTCATGAAGCTGTCTGCAACAATATCTTCCGCTTCTTCCCGGATCCCCACTATTTTTTCGGCAAAATAGACCAGGGCCTTCCGGTGTAACTTAAATATATAAGCAAAAGCCTTTGCGTCCCTTTGTTTGAACCTCGTAATAATCTTTATTTCCTCTTGCACCATAAGTTGATTACTAAGTGTTTGGGGTCAAACAAAAAGACTTGGATCGGTTTGACATTTTCTTCGGGCGGATCAGAAATGTAACACTTCCAGTTAGATAGAGGAATTTTAACCTGTTTGTTAAACCCGGCTACCAAAAAAGCTGCCTGCAGATTTCAGAATTCCCCATTATTACTGGAGGCGTATTGGACAAGGCTTGGTCAATGCAACATAAAACAAAATTTAAGAACCCGTAAATTTTGCGCGCAAATTATTTACACATTTATGACATAGGAAGCCTTTACCCTGTTCATTACCAATTCTAATTTGTTTTTGTTGTTAAAATTTTGATTTGAATCATCAGTTTGAATTTAATCGCACGCAAAAAACCGCAAAAAAGGAAACAGGAAGCCGCCAGGACTCTTTGCAAGACTTAATGTCCATGCCTGCTGTCCATCTGTGTAATCTGTAGCTACCCATATTTCCTAACCAGGGCCTTAACCAATCAAAAAATAAGGTCAGAGAAACAGGATTATTCACTAAAGTGAACAATATTATACATTTTTGTTTAATTTTTGTATACTTGATGTGTCTTTTTTTACACATTATTTTCGCTTTTTTTACCCCCGGTGGCAAAGAAAAAAACGAAATTGAACCGGGGGCAGGTATTGGCTACTGCCGTTGAAGCTTCAGGCCTGGGAAAGGAAAAAGCAGCTAATAAAGCCGGTTATTCACGATCCGCTTATTATAAGCATATTGAAAACCCGAATCTTGATTATCATATATTAATGAGCTATGGAAAGGCGATCATGTATGACTTCACGGAAGAATTCCCGGATATGCCCAAGTATATGATGGAAGAGCCTGATGAAGTGTATGGTAAACCGAAAACTCTTGAAGAGGCTATGAAACTAATGGATATCTGGAAAAATAAATACCTGGAATTGCTGGAAAAGTATAACAGGTTAATTGAAGAAAAGATGGAGAGCAAATGAAGGATCTTTACTTTTATCTGTGACCCAAAACCTAAGCTGTCAAAAACGATCACAGAAATGTGACCGGGAAAAGGAGCAGAAATAAGGCGATCATAAATCACCTGGCTCTTTAAACACAATTGAAATTCAGCAACTTAAAAACAGGGGCTGGGTTTTTTTGTTTTAAGATGGTTTACATTCCATACTCACTCAAAAATTTGATCCGCATGATCTTAAGTTGCTCCCAGTTGAAGTTATAATCAGACAACTCTTCCTGAGCTGTTTGCAAAGAAGAGGTCTCGCAGGTTTTAAAGTATTCAATGATCTCGTCCTGGTCGTCTTCATCCAGCATTTCATCAATGGCATAATCCAGGTTCAACTTGGTGCCGCTGGCCGCAATGGTTTCCATTTCTTCCAGCATCTCATCCATCCGCCATCCTTTGTTTTTGGCGATCGTTTCGAGTGAAACTTTTTTATCGGTGTTTTGAATGATATAAACCTTGTTGCCACTTTTGTTCACCACGCTTTTCATTACAAAATCATCGGGACGTTCAATATTGTTTTCTTCAACATACCGGGCAATTAATTTTACAAACGGCTTTCCAAATTTTT
>DATHDV010000083.1:0-4559 GCA_035318845.1 Chitinophagaceae bacterium | reverse complement strand
GAGGTTTGGCACCTCGATGTCGGTTCGTCACATCCTGGGGCTGGAGAAGGTCCCAAGGGTTCGGCTGTTCGCCGATTAAAGTGGCACGTGAACTGGGTTCAGAACGTCGCAAGACAGTTCGGTCCCTATCTGTGGTGGGCGCAAGTAAATTGAGAGGACATGACCTTAGTACGAGAGGACCGGGTCGTACACACCGCTGGTGTATCAGTTGTGCCGCCAGGTGCAATGCTGAGTAGCTACGTGTGGCCAGGATAAACGCTGAAAGCATCTAAGCGTGAAACCTTCCTCAAGATGAGTTTACTTTTAAGGGCCGTCAGAGACTATGACGTTGATAGGCTACAGGTGTAAAAGTGGTAACACTAAAGCCGAGTAGTACTAATTGCCCGTACGCTTTAATTTTTTTACTTATTTTCTAAAAATAAGATGTTCGATATTCCCTAACATTTCCAATATGTCACTTTATTAAGCCGGTTAGCTATTAGTTATTATCTAATAGCAATCAGCCATCTTCTTATGGTGGTTTTACCGGGGGTGTTCACCTCTTCCCATACCGAACAGAGAAGTTAAGTCCCCCATGGCCGATGGTACTGCACAACAATGCGGGAGAGTAGGTAGCTGCCATATTTATTACTAAGCCTCGTCGATTTGACGAGGCTTTTTTGTTTAAAAGATTCAATTTATCAACAAATAATTCTAAAGGCTCAAGGCGTCGTCCGTGTTCGATCACTTGAGTCTTGCTCGTTGAGTGTTGATATATTGAGTCTTTTTTCCAGAAATGTAAAAAGACTCAATAAGTCAACAAACAATTCTCAATACTCAAATCAGTTTTTCCCTCGATTGTTTTTATTTTTCTCAGCTGTAGAAATGCTTTTTCCAATAATGGCAATTAACTCTTCGGTTTCTTTATAAATTGGTTCAAGTTTTGACTGTGGAGATATATATGCTTTTTTGATTATAATTTTTAAGGATGTTCTGCACTCCTTCAATTCTTTCAATACAACTTTTAGCTTATGTATAAAATCATCCGGCGATTCCGCGGCCTGCGCTTCGCTGTAATTAAATGCAGGAGAATGACAACTTCTGATTAGTTGACCTGCCATATAATTCCCGCTTCGCGTTTTTGGTAATGACTCTGTTACATCAATCATTCTGCAGGTATAATCAACCAACCTGTCTTCCAGATCATAAGTCCTTGCCATCCTTTTTAATAATAAAAATATCAGGATTCAGTACCGTTCCAATGACTTTTTCACCAACAGAAAATGTTTTTTTGGGATTATTAGAAAAAAACAAATTCAATACTTTTCAATTTATTCTGAGAGGCTTTTTTGTTTTCTGCCGCGTCGGAGTGAGCAGGCACTGCCATTTTTATTGTGCCCTGCCAGAAAAGACGGTGTTTTTTTGTTGTAAACACCGGGCATTTTATTTATGGATTCTTTAGCTTACCGAATATTTTTTTTATGGAAGAAGAAAACAAGAAAGAGGAGGAGGAAAACTTCAACGATGACCCTGAGCAGAACCTTCGCATAGAAAATGAAATCCTAAAATTAAAAATGCAGGCAGAAAGAGGCGCCTTATTCGGAGGCAATCTGGAAGACCTACCTCCTGAAATGGAAGCTGAATTCCTGAAAAATGTTCAGCAATTTGAAGATTCTTTTGATAAAGCCAGACAGGTAACCATTTATGAGTGCATTGGCAAACCGGCCTATAAAAAGGTTGAGGAACTGATGCCTGAAAAGATTAAGGGTGAAATTACAAGGATCATAGAACTGATGCATTCAAAAAATATCATCCTTGAAGTGATGGGTCAGTATGAGCTTTCAGTAATTTATAAATTTATTACTGAAGAATTATTTCAGGAAAAGATCAGAGAGGTAAACTTTCCCGGGTATATACACAGTTTTGTTTACGAAGAATTCCATCCCAATCATAATATTCGTATTGCAGGAACAGCGCAGGATTTTCTTAACCACTGGTTTGAAAAAGGATTTGATGAAAACAATACCGAATTAGCCGGCCAGTTGATAACTGTAGAAGGGAAAAATTTTTCAAAGAAGGAAGTGATAGAAAAACTCCATAACTGTCTGAACAATTACCAAAGATTCATCAATATTAAATTTAAAGGAAGTGATATCGCTTTTGAGTGGGATGAAAAAGAAGGAAAAGGTCTTGGTCATGCCGAAGGTATGTTCAGCTATGATGCAGAGATCGAAAGTGGTGAAACCATCCGCATTGAAGGGCCTTTCAAACTATATATGATTAATGAAATGGGCAGGTGGCAGATTTTTTATTTCGTCTTTCCGGGTTTTGCGTGGTAGCATTTGATATAGAAACAGCGTTTTTTGGTTTACTCATTACAGGTTATCTTCATGCCATGTCAAGAAAAGAACGAATATTATTGTTCCTGCTCGCCGGCCTCAACTTTACTCATATCCTTGATTTCATGATCATGATGCCGTTGAGTAATTACCTGATCCCTGCTTTTAAGATCACCGCTTTTCAATTCAGTATCCTGGTTGCCAGTTATTCTATCAGCGCTTTTATTTCCGGGTTAATTATCGCAATGGTTATTGACAAGTTTGACAGAAAGAGATCGTTACTTTTTGCTTACGCAGGTTTTTTGATCGGGACGATCGCCTGTGGTTTTGCGCCAACTTATGGATTATTGCTTTCAGCAAGAATTATGGCCGGTTTGTTTGGAGGTATTATTGGCGCCCAGGTTCTTTCAATTGTTGCAGATCTTTTTGTGTATGAACGAAGGGGGACTGCAATGGGAGCAGTAATGAGTGCTTTTGCTGCGGCTTCTATCCTGGGTGTTCCATTATCACTTTATCTCACTAATCTTTTTAAATTTAACTGGCATGTGCCATTTATCCTTATCGGTTCGGTTGGAATTTTATTAGTTCCGTTGATCATCCGGTTTGTGCCCTCCATGACCGGACATATAAAAGAACGCAAGCAAGACTCAGTATTTTCAGCACTAACTTCTCTTTTCAAAGTACGTGAACAAAGAGCGGTCCTGTTGTTTTCCGGGTTGCTGATGATGGGGCATTTTCTTATAATCCCGTTTATCAATCCTTATATTGAATTTAATAAAGGGTTTTCCAAGGAGCTTATACCGATGATCTATCTTTTTGGCGGCATTGCCTCCCTGGTCGGCGCTATTTTTTTGGGCCGTTATTCGGATAAAGTTGGTAAACTGCCGGTTTTCCTCTGGTCGGTTTTCCTTTCACTTTTTATGGCTTTGATCATTACAAAAATGCCAAATGTTCATTTTTCGCTTGTCCTTTGTTTTTTTTCCGTATGGTTTGTGTTAGCTACCATCCGGGCCATTACTGCACAAGCCATGATCAGCGAAGTGGTGAAGCCGGAACAGCGGGGAAGCTTTATGAGTGTGAATGGCAGTATTCAACAACTTGGAAGCGGGCTGGCTGCCCTGGCTGCAGGAGCAATAGTTATCACAGAAAAATCAGGTAAGATATCTAATTACAATTGGGTGGGCATTTTGAGCATTCTTGTTTTAGCAATCAGCATGATCCTTGGACATATAGTTTTCAAAAAAATTGACAGGGCAAAGAATGTTTCTGTAATTAATGGGGAACTTCTGCAGGAAACAGTTTGATCATTTGCTTAATACCCTGTAAACCGGGTATCTCATATTCACCGGTTCAAAATAAGGAGAATTTTGAAAAACAAAATTCAATTGCGCATTGGCGCTTTTTGCAAAAACTGTATCTGTTGATCTCCTTTGCTCCAGTTTATTTTTCAAATCAGGGTTTGTTTTTAAATAAGTTGCTGCAATATCTTCGAAAGAATAACCGGAATAACCTTCCTTTTGTCCCAGTATGGCGTCAAAAAAATTCCAGGCGAAATAAGAGTCTTCTGCCTGCGGCTCGAGTGTTTCTATCACAAAGCGATTGGCTGATTGATCCATCCTGATATAATAATCACCTTTGCGGAATTTCATTTGTTGCAAGCTGGTCCTGATCTTCACTTCACTGTTGATATGATGCATCTCATATTGTCTTGCCGATGTTTTGTAATCATCGAGATAATATACTTCCACTTCCATAGTACTATCTTTTTTCAGCTGCTGCATTTCTACTTTATTCAGCTTCAGTAATTCAATTACTTTCCACCAACCCTGCGGGATAATATAGGCTTTTGGTTTTTGTATAATGGTTTTTGGGTTGTAAAAATTATAGAAAGGAATTTCTTTTTCATAAGGTTTACTCCTGTCATAATATAGTCTTGGCAAACCCGAAACATCACTTGATTTGCGGCCTGAAGTGTAGCCTTTATAAATCCTTTTGGATGATTGAGAGCGGTCCAGTGACCAACTGATCGGGAATTCTGTCTGTGTTTTGGTAATATCTTTGGTCTTATCCCTTAACTGCTTAATGATACTGCTATTCTTATCTGTAAAATCAATAAAACATTTCATCAACTCATAAGTTGCTTTTACCCGCTGGTCATAAGGTTTCAGCATATGGGTTTCTGCCACGAAGGAAAATGTATGCCAGAGGGCGGCATAACCACTGCCATAGCGGGGACTTTCA
>DATHDV010000082.1:0-41093 GCA_035318845.1 Chitinophagaceae bacterium | reverse complement strand
TGTTAACGGATCATTTAAAATAAAATAACCCGTTTTACCCAGTGTATATTTTTTATTATTCACTAAAACAAGGCCAAGGCTAAGACCAGATTCCAATAAAACCCTTACGCCGTAGTTTGACAGTTTTACTTTTTCTGCGATCTCTTCGGTTGTTAAGCCGGATGAATCACTTTCCTGGATCACTTTTAATATGCCCGTATTTCTAAGTACACGGGCTGCCTGGAAAATAACCGGGCCAAATGCGATCCACTGAGCAGCTTCTTTAGCTTCAAAAGCTGACATTTTATCATTGGAAAAAAAATTCATGAAAATAAAAAGGGTTTAAATAAAAAATTATTGTTTGCTAAATATTAATGCTGCATTGCAACCTCCAAAGCCAGAAGCTGTTTTCAGACAATTTTGTAAAGATGTTTTATATAACGAGCTGCAAATATTTACCGGGCTTGTTACTCCCATATGCTCGAATCCCATAGTGGGTAAAACAAGACCTTCTTTCATGGAGTGGATGGAAACGATGGATTCAATAAGCCCTGCCGCTCCTAATGTGTGTCCGTAATAACCCTTCAGGCTATTTACCGGTGCGGATTGCATGCCGGCCAATGTTATGGCTTTGGCTTCCATTTCATCATTATAAACAGTTGCCGTACCATGTGCCGAAATAAGATCGATTGCCGATGGCGAAAGACCAGCATCCTTCAATGCTTTTGTAATTGCATGATATAATGGTTCCCCGGTACGGGAAGGCCCGGAAATATGATTAGCATCATTGCTGACGGAACCTCCTGAAATTTTTATTCCCTGCGAATATTTTTTTTGCGATGAAAGAATGACCGTACCGGCGCCTTCGCCTAAATTAATTCCGGTCCTTGCCGCATCAAATGGTTTGCAGGGCCCGTCACTGATCGCCTGGAAAGATTGAAAGCCGGATAAAACAAATTTTGAAATAACATCGGCTCCTGCAATGACCGCATTTTCATATTGTCCCGACTGGATCAGGCGCATACCGGTGATAATGGCCAGCACACCCGAGATACATGCGTTTGAAATAACGAGGGGTTGATTGACAAAATGAAAATGATCAGCCACCAGCTTTGCAGAAGTGGTTAGTGCAATTCTCTTATTTAATTCTTTACTATGCGTTTCAGATTCCAGCAGGCTTATATTCCCTTTCGTGGAAGAAATGATAAGTATTGTTTTTTTATCTCTTGCGATGGCTTCGTTGTTTTGCAGCGCATCGCTTATGGAAGCGATAAGTAATCTTTCAAATTTTGTAAACTTATTTTTTGCGTCATCATTCAGAAGAGCATCCTTCTTATTAAACAAGGAAGCATAAAAAGGTTGTTCGGACATCGTTGCATCATCATGCTTCATTACACCCGAACCGGGTTTTTTGAGCCGGGCAAAATTTTCTGGAGAAGAGATCCCCAGCGGAGAAAAAATATTATCAGCAATAATAAAAACGTCTGTCATTATTTTAAAAAATTACACGAGGTCATGTTTCACTTTCCAGTCTTCAAAAAATGGCGGGTTGGATAACTGCAATACAGAATCTCTTTTATCTAAAAAGACCTGGACAGAAGAACCGGTTGCCACCAGCTCCCCGGTTGCAGCATTATACAAACGAAAACTAAATTTCAGTTTTGCTGCTTCACAGGGTATGTATTTCGTTTCTACAATAACCTTGTCGCCATATCGCAAAGATCGTTTAAAATCACACTGTACGCTTACAACGGGTATGATGAAACCCAGCTCATATACTTTAAGATAATCCAGCCCGTGCATAATCCCGAAAGCTTCCCGTCCATCTTCCAGGTAGCGGATATAATGCCCATGCCATACAATACCTAAAGGATCGGCTTCATTGAAGCGAACCTGTATTTCCGTCCGGCTGGTTAATTCTTTTTTCATAAAAACATCTCCAAAAAACTCAAGGTACGGGTAATTTTTTTTTGACTAAAACTTAAATTGAAGACTTCCAAAAATACCAAACCGGGAAACATTTTTAGCAGGGAGAGGAGTTGGTAAAACCCTCCATACAAAGTCAAAGCGAAGCACTTTAAATATATTGTCAATGCCTGTACCGGCTTCCATATAAGTTTTGCCGTCAAGTGTTTTAAAGAAAGATGTTGTATTGTTCAATGCTTTATTTTTTTCACTGAGTGAACCCCAGAGTGTTTTTACATTCCAGAACTGCCGCCATTTTAATTTACGGGTAATGGGAATAAAACGAAATAAACCCGAACCTATATTGTGTTCGATATTGAAACCTGCATATCTATCACTGAGATATTCAAAGCGGTACATCAGGTTAAAAGCATCAGGATTATAATAATACAGGTCATTGCCCGTATGATTTTCCAGCAACGTGAAAGGCAATGTTCCATTGATCTTGCCTGCATAGACTTTATAAGTAAGGATTCCATAAGGAGAGATCTTCATAACATCACTGATCGCCGCTGAATATTTGGTGTAACTGTAAGCGCTGTTGAAAAAACCGGGAAACCCTTTTGCAACCAATAGTTCTGCTACCGGATATTTACTGCCAACAGAATACCTGAAAAAATCACCGGTGATAAATTGTTCCAGGTAAGCAAACCTCAGCTTGATGGCCAGTTCAAAATTATTAAGTGGCTCGCCACTACTAACCGGGAAGTTTTCTTTCAAAGGGAGATTGAGTAACGGTGTATTCTGTTGCTGTGACGCAAATAGTTCCGTAGAAAATCCCTTGCCCCAATCTTTATAGGCTTCAAAGCGGAGATCTTTTGTTTGCAGAAATTTCCGGGTGCTGTTTGGTTTCCGGATAGCTAACGAAAAAACATTGTCTGAACTTATTCTTCCATTTTGACTAACGTCATTGTCAACATCATTGGCATAAGAAAGATGAAGCATGAACCAGCTTGGCGTTCTTTTAACGATCCAGAAAGCTTCTGCCTGCCCCTTGAATTTTTGATCCTTTGTTCCATAAGCCAGGTATGTATGCAGGTGAATATTTTTATTAAATCCTTTATTGGTACCTATGTCCAAACGAAAACGGGCGCCTTCCCACTGGTTACCGCTAACCAGGCTATACCATTTGCCGACCTCAATATTGCCGAAATTTTTATAACCGGATCCGAGAAATTTAAAATTATCCTGCAACCTTTTATACTTCGGGTCTTTCAGGAGATTATCGATCGTCGTGTAAATGGCTTTCTCATGTTTTGATAAACTGTCGTGCCGGATCATATTCCAGGTTGAATCGGTTCTTTGTGTAAATCCCGGGGCCGTTGTTATTAATTCTTCTATGGACTGGTTTTTAAAAAGAGCCGTGATAGAATCGCTGTTGGTGACAATGTTTTTATAGGAAGTGGTTTTTCTCCCGGTAAGCGTCAATGATTTTTTTCCCAGGACCCTGAAGTCGGCAAAAAATTTATCCCGGTTTAAAAAGATCATAGAATCATTGATGGGCAGGAATTCCTGGAACACACTGATCCTGTCTATATAATTAATGTTAGCGTCTTTACCGAGATAAAGAAAGATCTTTTGTATCTCGAAGCTTCCGCCCTTTACCCAGGCATCTCCTTCGAAAGTATTTTGCCCGGCATGTTTGGGCCGGAAAACAAAATGGAATATTTTATAATCATTTACTGATTGCGTATCCGGAACGGAAAAAGTATAATAGTTATCAGCATTGTCATGGAACGGGCTGATAAAATCTTTATCCATTACATTCACATAGTTGTTATAAATGTTCACATTCTGATTCATCACGCCCATCATCTTGCTCATACTTTCAGTGATAAAACCCCGGGTATTACTGGCCTTGATATTTTCATAATATCGTTTCGGGTTGCGCTGGTATGCATAATCACTTACGCTCTCGATCAGGTAGGCAGGCAAAGAGCCGTTTGTATCAGACACGGCTGCCAACGGCTGGATGATGAAGGAAAAAGGTTTTAAGAGGATATTGTTTTTCACCCGGTCAACATTGAAGTTCTTGATGTCTATTTCCAGTTTATTGTAAGCTTCATATCCAAAGTTGGCAAGGTTGTAACGGTTGTAGAGCTGCTTTTTCGCCATGATCTTTCTCCACAGGAATAACCCTTTATTGATGCTTGACCGTACTACAACATCAGCATTGGCACGGCCTCTTATTAATTGAATATCGAGCGGTATCGTATCATTTAAAATACTTACGGGGATCTTGAAAATCTCGTAACCTACATAACTTACAACCAGGGTGTCAGTTGTTATATTGTTCAAACGAAATGAAAAGGAACCACTGCTGTCTGATATTTTCCCGATACCGGATGCCTGCAGGTAAACCGACGCATAGCCGATGGGCTCCTGTGTATGAGAATCCCGGATGGTGCCGGTAATGGTTATGCTTTGTGCAAGGGCAACAGGGCGTATAACGAAGAGGAATAAAATGGTTATTAAAAAAAGGCGAGCCTTCAAATGTATATTTTATAGGGTGACTATCAAACGTATAAAGTTACTGAACTCATTCCAGAACCAAACTGCCAGAAATGTGCCAAAGAGAAATTGAAACGAAGAAACTGCCGGATCAACCGGTAGAGACTCACCCGATAGCTATCGGGTTTGTAAAGGCATTAATACAAACCACTAAGACACCAAGACACAATCCCGATAGCTATCGGGACACAAAGATTGCTTTGTGTTATTCCGTGACTTTGTGCCTTTGTGGTTCATATTTAAACCCGATAGCTATCGGGTGGATCATCACCAATCACCCGGCTTTTCTATTAGTTAAATAATAAAATTATATTCGCGACTTGTATAAATAACCAAGCTTTAACGGCCAGCTTATTGTTTATTTTTATAATGATTAAATAGCTCAAAATAATGACAGGTTCTGATCTATGCAGGGAGAAATTTGACACCCTTAAAACCTGTGTTATTATCCCGACTTATAACAATGCCGGCACTCTGGCCAGGGTAATTGAAGAGGTGACCGCTTTCAGTAAGCATATTATAGTAGTAAATGACGGTTCTACTGATAACACCATAGCAATAGTGCAGCGTTTCCCTGTTGTGCAATTGATCAGCTATGAAAAAAATAAAGGAAAAGGCTGGGCGCTTCGCCAGGCATTTTCTTATGCATATAAGCAGGGTTACCAATATGCTGTCACGATAGATTCAGACGGGCAGCATTTTGCTAGTGATCTTCCGGCCTTTATTGAAAAACTAGAAACTTCACAGGGCTCACTCATTATCGGGGCCCGCAATATGGATCAATCATCTGTTCCGGGCGGAAGTAGTTTTGGTCATAAATTTTCCAATTTCTGGTTCAGGACCGAAACCGGGATCAAATGCCCGGACACCCAATCTGGTTACCGGCTCTACCCGCTGGAACCAATAAGTAAGATGAAATTCTTCACAAAGAAATTTGAATTCGAAATTGAAATACTGGTGAGACTAGCTTGGAAAGGGATACCGATCGAATCTGTGCCGGTAACCGTTCATTATGCTTCAAAAGAAAAAAGGATATCACATTTCAGACCCACCATCGATTTTACCAGGATCAGTCTATTGAATACGGTCCTGGTGCTGATCGCTTTTTTATATATTAAGCCAAGAAATTTTTTCAGGGACCTTTTTAATAAGAAGAAATTTAAGAAGGTGATCAGGGAACAGATACTTGATATCGACCAATCAGCCGGTTTAAAATCTATTTCCGTGGGCTTTGGTGTTTTTATGGGCATTGTTCCTATTTGGGGCTTTCAACTGCTGGTCGCTATTTTTTTAGCCGTGCTTTTCAGGCTCAACAAATTAATAGTGATCATCGCCTCCAATATCAGCATCCCGCCCATGATACCATTGATCATTTTTTTAAGTTATAAAATGGGCGCATTCTGGATGGGCACACATGCACAACAGATCCATTTTAACAGGACGATCACTCGCCATTCCGTTCAGCAAAACCTGCAACAATATATATATGGAAGCATAACACTCGCCGTAGTGGCAGGAGTTGTTTTTGCCGTGATTACTTTTGTATTTCTAAAATTGTTTGTCAAAAAACCGCCGCCGGCCCGGTAAACAGAACATCCATGTCAATTTTTTTTATCAGCATATATAATTTTTTTGAAAAGCGGCGACCAGCGCTGTTCGTTTTATTTTTATCACTGCTTTTGTTGTTCGGATGGTTCTCATCACGGTTGAAATTTGAAGAAGACATTGCCAAAATACTTCCGGCGGATAAAAAAATAGAAAAACTCAACGAGGTTTTTCAGAGCTCAAAATTTATTGACAAGCTGGTCGTAATGGTATCATTAAAAGATACAACTGCCACGGCTGCTCCCGACAGCCTGGTAGCCTATTCGGATTCTTTTGTAAAAGAAGTAAAGGACAAGTTCAGCCCATTTATTTCTAAGATCAATGATAAGGTTGATGATGGTTTGGCATTGGAACTTTACGGCACCATCAGCGATCATTTACCCATTTACCTGGATGAAAAGGATTACGTCTCTATCGATACCTTGATATCCGCTGAAAAAATAAAACAAACACTGGAACAGGATCTGCGGACGCTTAGCTCTCCTGCCGGTTTTGGTTTAAAGCAAATGATCAGCAACGACCCTGTTGGAATTACTTTCCTGGGATTAAAAAAAATTCAGCAATTACAATACGATGAAAATTTTGAACTCTATGATAATTACGTGGTGACAAAAGACCAGCGCAACCTGTTGCTTTTTATCACACCCGCCTACCCGCCGCAAAACACAGGAAAAAACACATTGCTGCTGAAAGGGCTTGATAAAATAATCGACCAGTTCAGTAAAAATGAATTTCCCCAAATCAATGTAAAATATTTTGGCGCTACCGCTGTTTCCGTGGGCAATGCATTGCAGCTAAGAAAAGATTCATTGTTTACCCAGGGCATCACCGTTCTGTTCATCATTATTTTCCTGGGTATTTATTTTGGTAAAAAAAGGGCGCCGGTAATTATCCTCATCCCTGTTTTATTCGGCGCCTTGTTTTCGCTGGCCGCTATTTATTTTATCAAAGGCAGCATATCGGTTATTGCATTAGGCACGGGCTCAGTTGTTTTGGGTATTGCGGTAAATTATTCTTTGCATGTCTTTAATCATTACCGTCACACTACTAATATCAGGGAACTGATTAAAGACCTTGCCATGCCGATGACCATCGGAAGCCTGACCACGATTGGCGGTTTTTTCTGTTTGGAGTTTGTTGAATCAGAAATGCTGAAAGACCTGGGACTTTTTGCCGGCTTCAGTTTAATCGGCGCATCCCTTTGTTCATTGATATTTCTTCCGCATTTTATAGCCTCTAAAAAAGAGAAGTCGCAACACCGGATTGAAAAATTCTCATGGATAGAAAAAATGGCGGGCCTCCGACCCGAATACAATAAATACCTGGTGATACTGATCCTGTTGTTGACCATATTCTTTGGGTATTGGGCCAGGCATGTAAGTTTTGAATCCGACCTGCAGAGCATGAATTTTATGACGGATAAGCTGAAGCAGTCGGAAAAAGATCTCAATAAGATCAATGAATATGCCCTGCGGTCTGTTTACCTTATCACGGAAGGGAGAAATTTAAATGAAGCACTGATCAATAATGAAAAGCTGGTAAGATCGGTTGAAGAGTTGCAGCAAAAAAAACTGGTCAATAAATTTTCAGGCGTTTCATCTCTTATTATTTCCGATTCATTGCAGCGGGCAAGGATCGACAGGTGGAACCAATACTGGACACCCGAAAAAAAGCAACTGGTGTTTGCAACACTTATTAAAGAAGGAGAGAGTTTAAAATTCAAAGCATCGGCCTTTGATAAATTCAAAGAGCTGTTAAATAAAGATTTTGATACAGCGGGTGCTGATGTAATGGCCGGGATAAGAAAAAATTTCCTGGAAGATTATATTACGGAGAGACCGGGCAGGGCATCGGTAGTGACACTTGTTAAAGTAACGCCGGATAATAAAACGACATTGTTTAAAACTTTTGAGAACGATCCGAATGTAACCGTTCTTGATAAGCAATATCTCACAACGAAATTTGTGGAGATCGTCAACAAGGATTTTAGCAGTATTGCGCTGATGACCTCCCTGCTTGTTTTCTTTGTTTTATTACTGATGTATGGACGGATCGAGTTAACGCTGGTTTCTTTTATTCCTATGTTCATTAGTTGGGTCTGGATCCTCGGTATTATGGCCTTGGCAGGCATACAATTCAATATCATTAATATCATTGTATCGGCATTGATCTTTGGTTTGGGTGATGATTATAGTCTTTTTATCATGGATGGCCTGCTGCAGGAATATAAGACGGGACGCAAAAACCTTTCTTCATTTAAGTCTTCCATTTTTTTATCGGCCATTACTACCATTGCAGGATTGGGCGTTTTAATTTTTGCCCGGCATCCGGCATTACGGTCTATTGCTTTCATTTCTATCATCGGGATACTTTGCGTGGTCATTATGGCCAATATATTGATCCCTTTTTTATTTTCCATCCTGATCAGGAAGAGGGTGGAAAAAGGCAGGTATCCCTGGACGCTGATGGGCTTTATCAAATCCTCCTTCGCTTTTTCTTATTTTATTGGCTGGAGTATAATCTTCACCATTATCGCCTGGATATTTTCTTTATTCAATATAAAAGAAAAAGGGAAACTGATCTATCATAGGATTATTGCCCGGGTTTGTCACCGCCTGGTATATGTAATGATCAATGTAAAAAAGAAGATCATCAACCCGCAACAGGAAAAATTTTCATCGCCGGCCATTATTATTGCCAACCATCAGTCATCGCTTGATATTTTGCCGCTGATGATGCTCCATCCTAAACTCATCATGTTTACCAATAACAGGATCTGGAACTCGCCGCTTTTTGGTAAAGTGATCCGGCTGGCAGATTATTTTCCTGCCGAACAGGTAGAATCAAATATCGACCGTGTGGCAGAAAGGATAAAGAACGGTTATTCAGTTATTGTATTTCCGGAAGGCACCCGGTCCGTTGACGGAACCATCAGGCGTTTTCATAAAGGAGCTTTTTACCTCGCGGAAAAATTAAATATCGATATCCTGCCCATTATGATCCATGGAACCAATTATACCCTGACCAAACAGGATAAATTATTAAAGGATGGACAACTGACAGTTAAATTTTTACCAAGGATAAAACCGGGAGACACCAATTTCGGCAATGGATATGCTGAAAGGGCCAAACAAGTGGGCCGGTATTTCAGAAATGAATTTGGTAAACTGAGAGAAGAAATAGAACAGCCGGCTTATTTCAGGGAAAAGCTGGTGTATAATTATTTGTACAAAGGTCCGGTGCTCGAATGGTATATGCGTATCAAAACCAGGCTAGAAAAAAATTATGTGCCATTTCATGAATTAGTGCCAAAGAAAGGAACCGTATTAGATATTGGTTGTGGATACGGGTTCATGAGTTATATGCTGGCATTTACCTCGGAAGAAAGGATCATTACCGGGATCGACTACGATGAAGATAAGATTGAAACTGCTCAACATTGTTTCAGCAAAACGGATAATATTAATTTTGAGTATGCCAATGTAATGGAATTTGAATTCAAATATTATGATGCCATTATTATGGCTGACATCCTGCATTACCTGCAGCCCGGGGAGCAAAGACAGGTCATTGAAAAATGTATTAGTAAATTGAATGAAGGAGGAGTTGTCATTATCCGGGAAGGCGATAAAGAGATTTCTAAAGGGCACAAACGAACAAAGTTGTCAGAGTTTTTTTCCACCAAAGTTTTGAATTTTAATAAAACAAAGGCCGGTGGTTTATCGTTCTTATCGGGCAGTTTGATAAAAAAGATCGCCACCGAAAAAAATATGGATTGCAGGGAAATGGCCGATTCAAAAGTAACTTCCAATACCATATTCATATTAAAAGCTCAGCCAAAGAATGAAGCATGAATTTGATATAGTGGTCATTGGCAGCGGGATGGGAGGCCTGGTATGCGCCAACCTGCTTGGCAGGGAAGGTTATAAGGTTTGTGTGCTTGAAAAGAATAAACAGATCGGTGGCTCTCTTCAAACCTATGTAAGGGACAGGGTGATCTTTGATTCAGGAGTGCATTACCTGGGAGGGCTGGGCAAAGGACAAAACCTTTACCAGGTGTTTAAATACCTCAATATAATAGATAAGCTGAAGTTGCAGAAAATGGGAGAAGACGGATTTGATATGATCATTATTGAGAACGATGAAAAAGAATATGTATATGCCCAGGGCTATGAAAATTTTATCCGGCATTTACTGAAAGATTTTCCTGCGGAAGAAAAAGCGCTGCGGTTTTATTGCGATAAGATCAAAGAAGTTTGCAGCAAGTTCCCTTTATATAATTTAAGATCGGGCGGTGATTTTAATGAAAAGAACGAAGTGCTGGGAATAGATACAAAAGAATTTATTGAATCGGTCACATCCGATAAAAAATTACAGGCGGTGCTGGCTGGTAATAATATGCTGTATGAACTGCAGGCCGGAAAGACACCGTTCTATGTTCATGCCATGATCCTGAACAGTTATATTGAAAGTTCCTGGAAATGCATTGATGGCGGTTCCAACATCGGGAAGTATATGGCAAAAAATATCCGTGAACATGGCGGCGTTATTCACCGGAATTCCGAAGTTAAAAAGATCGTGGTTGAAGACGGAAGGGTCGCATACGTGGAACTGGCAGATGGATCACATGTTCATGGAAAAAGTTTTATTTCCAATATGCACCCCGCAAGAACATTGGAATTGACAGACACACACCTGATAAAACATGCTTATAAGAACAGGATCAAAAACCTGGAAAATTCGACAGGTGGCTTCATCATTAATATTGTTTTCGAAAAGGAATCATTTAAATATTTAAAGCATAATTATTATTATCATAAAGAAGGGCATATATGGAATATGTCGGGTCATACAGATAAGAACTGGCCACTTGCTTACTCCGTCTTTTTTTCTGCATCATCCCGGTCACAAGAATATGCAGAGTCGATGACCATACTTGCCTATATGCACTATGACGAAGTAAAAAAATGGGACAAAACATTCAACACCGTATCAGCAAAAGATGACAGGGGACAGGAATATGAAGATTTTAAAAAACAAAAAGCGGAAAAATTGCTTGATTGCGTGGAAGAAAAATTTCCGGGCTTAAGAAGCAAGATCAAAAAATATTATACAGCAACCCCGCTCTCCTACCGCGATTATATCGGGAATGAAGACGGTTCGATGTATGGGATTGTGAAAGATTATAAGAACCCGTTAAAAACCCTGATCTCTCCCCGAACCAAATTGCCAAATCTCTATTTGACAGGTCAAAATCTTAATTTGCATGGTATATTAGGAGCTGCCATGAGTGCATTGGTAACCTGCACCGCATTTCTCGGCAATGATGATATCATAAAAAAGATAAGAGATGCTTAGGAAAAGGAAATTCTGGAAAAGGCTGGGCCTTGTACTGGGAGGATTTTTGATCTTACTTGTCATCGGGTTTATCTACCTGGTACAAGTTTCAAAAGTAGATCCGCCCAAACCAAAAGATATAAGCAGCTTACAGTTACAGCGAACAGAACCATCTCCCGGTTTCTATACCATTAAAGACAGCTGGTTCAGGAAAAGTAAAAGTGGTTTGTATGAATTATATGTGGAAGGCGATGCATATGAACGGGGAGTGATCAATGGAAAATTAACGAAGGAACTGGTTGTCCGGCAGGAAGACCATTTCGCCGAACAGATCAAAAAAATGGTCCCCTCTGAATTCTGGCGGAGTTTTCTTAAATATTTTATTGGCTGGTTCAACCGGAACCTGGATAAAAATGTGACGGAAGAAGACAAGGAAGAGATCTACGGAATATCAGCATCAGCCTCCGAAAAATATCAATGGCTTGGATCAAACTATCAGCGTCTTTTAAATTATCATTCAGCACATGATATCGGCCATGCCTTGCAAAGTATGGCGCTGGTGGGTTGCACTTCTTTTGGAACCTGGAATGGAAGATCGGAAGATAGCTCCATGATCATTGGAAGGAATTTCGATTTTTATGTCGGCGATAAATTTGCCGAAGATAAAATTGTCGCATTTTTTAATCCTGCAAAAGGATATAAATTCATGACCGTTACCTGGGGCGGGTTTATCGGCGCAGTTTCGGGGATGAATGAAAAAGGTATTACCGTTACCATCAATGCCGCCAAATCCAGTATCCCTTCAGGATCCGCAACACCCGTTTCGTTAGTAGCCAGGGAAATATTGCAGTATGCAAAAAATATTGCCGAAGCGATACAAATTGCTAAGAGCAGAAAAATGTTTGTATCGGAATCATTCCTGGTTGGTTCAGCGGAAGATAATAAGGCTGTCATTATTGAGAAGACGCCGGATGAACTGGAAGTATATGACCCGCAGAAAGATTTTATTGTATGCACCAATCATTTTCAAAGCAATGGACTGGGCAAGTCAAAAAGCAATATAGAACAGGTCAATGAAAGCGCTTCTCCTTACCGCTATGAAAGATTGATGGAACTTTTAAATGCTAATGGAAAAAACACAGTTCAGAAAACAATTGCCATATTAAGAGATCAAAAAGGATTGAATAACGCCGATATCGGGATGGGCAATGAAAAAGCCATTAACCAGTTGCTGGCACATCACTCTGTTGTGTTCGAGCCCGGTAAATTAATAGTATGGGTATCCACTTCACCCTGGCAGCTGGGAGCATATGAAGCATACGACCTGAAAAAAATTTTTGCTTTAAAAGGCATGAAGCAGGACCAGGAGGTCTCGGATAGCAGTCTCAGCATTCCTGCCGATTCTTTTTTGTTAACCCCTGCATTTAAAAAATTTGAAGCCTTTAGAAAATATAAAGAACAAATCCCGGAAGGGGGAGAAATAAATATAGATAGCCTGGTATCCACGAACCCCGAATTTTATAATACCTATGTTTTGGCCGGCAATTATCTGTGTAAGCATAAGGAATATGAAAAAGCCGTGAAATTTTACGAACGGGCATTGACCAAAGAGATTCCCACTACCAAAGAAAAAAATCAAATTCTTAACCGGATCAGGAAGGCAAAACTCATGATCAAATTAACCAGCAGGTAAATAGCAACAGCATCATGATTAAAGGGATCGGCATTGATATGATAGAAACAGAACGGGTGGCCGCCAGCATTAATAAAAAGAAAGGTTTCAGGGAATTGGTATTTTCAAAAAAGGAAATTGCGTATTGCGAGAAAAAAACCAATAAGTTTGAACATTATGCGGCCCGGTTTGCAGCGAAAGAAGCTTTTTTTAAAGCAATAGGTACAGGATGGAGCAAAGGCACTGCCTTTAATGAAATTGAAATAAGAAATGACAAAGCCGGGAAACCGGAAATATTTTTTCTTGGCCAAACAGCGAAGACGATCACTGGAATGAAGCTGGGTAAAATATCCGTTTCCCTTTCGCATATTAAAACAATGGCCTCGGCCATAGTAATAATTGAAAGTATATGAACTATTCCCCGGAAGCAGCATTTAAAAGCAAAGAAGAAATTAAATTAATGCAGGAAAAAAAACTGCAGGAAGCCGTTTCTTATCTGAACGAACACTCTCCTTTTTATAAAGAGTTATTTACCCAGGCCCGGTTTAATGTAAAAGGAATAAAGACCATCGAAGACCTTCATGTACTTCCCGTTACTATTAAAGAAAACCTGCAGCAACACAATGATGCTTTTTTATGTGTACCCCGCAACAAGATCATTGAATACAGTTCCACCTCGGGAACGCTGGGAAGCCCGGTTACCATCGCCCTTACCGAAAATGACCTGGAGCGGCTTACCTACAATGAGTATTCATCATTTGTAAGCGCCGGAGGTTCGGCAAATGATATATATCAACTGATGCTTACCATGGACCGGCAATTTATGGCGGGCATGGCCTATTATTCTGGCATTCGTAAATTGGGAGCAGGGATCATCCGCCTGGGTCCCGGTGTGCCTTCATTGCAATGGGAAACTATTTTAAGACTCAGGCCCACAGCTATTGTTGCAGTGCCATCATTTATTCTAAAGCTTGTTGAATATGCCGGGTACCATCATATTGATATCAACAGTACTTCTGTTCAAAAAGCAATTTGTATTGGTGAGAATATCCGCAATACCGATTTTTCACTGAACACGTTGGGAAAAAGAATTACAGAGACCTGGAACATTAAATTATACTCAACATATGCTTCCACCGAAATGCAAACCGCATTTACGGAATGCAGTGAATGCAGGGGAGGTCATCTTCAACCAGAATTATTAATAGTCGAACTATTGGATGAAACCAATAAGCCGGTAGTGGCGGGCCAGGTCGGGGAAGTAACCATCACAACTTTAGGCGTAGAAGGGATGCCGCTTCTCCGATACAAGACCGGGGATATGTGTGTATACGATGACAGGCCCTGTAAATGCGGCCGGAACACATTAAGGTTATCGCCCATAGTTGGCCGAAAAAAACAGATGATAAAATATAAAGGAACAACCTTATATCCTCCTGCACTTTTTGATATTTTAAATGAAATGGAAGATGTGACAGATTTTGTAGCCGAAGTATTTTCAAATGAAATGGGAACGGATGAAGTGCTGCTTCATTTAGTGCCGGAAAATACAACGGAAGAATGTAACAGGAGGATCAGGGCAAACCTGCAAGCCAGGTTGCGGGTAATTCCACATATCAAATATTCAACTGCCCAGGATATCCAAAAAATACAAATGCCGGAGGCAGGACGAAAGATCATTAAGTTCATAGACCGGAGAAACTGATCTTATGGAGTAGTTGCCGAACCCTGTTGGGTTAAACTTTGCCCGATCGAGAGCATCGCAGTTTCCAGTATGTCATCATAGCTGGCATCATAATCTATCTGTAAGGGTTCTTTAAATTTCACCGACAATAAAGTTCCTCTCTTTCTAAGTCTCAATCCTTTTTTATCAAAAGCCACATTAAACCCGCTGACAATGATCGGTATCACTATTGGTTTGGTTTGTTTGATCAGGAATGCGGTCCCTTTTCTTCCCGGTGCAAAAGGTTTGGTGGTTCCCTGCGGAAAATTAATGACCCAGTTTCTTCTCAATACCCTTTCTATTTTCCGGGTGTCTGAAGGGTCTAATCCCTGTCGCACTTCCGTGCTTCCTTCATTCCAGGTTCTTTTTACCGTGATGGAGCCTGCCAGTTCAAATAAACGTGTCACCCAGTTTTTTTTCATGGTCTCTGCTGCCGATACAAAATAAACACTGGTGAAAGGATTCAATACATAATAAGGAACTCCCAGCCGGTTTTTCTTTCCCCATTTTACGGCGCAAAAAATATGGAGGAAGGTAATTACTTCTGCAAAATAGGTTTGGTGATTGCTGACAAATAAAACATTTTTCCGGGGCAGGTCTTTGATGTTTTCGGTTCCTTCGATCTTCAGCTTATTGATCATCGTAAGCCGGGGGTAATAAAACAAACCAACGATAAAATACACAATGGCCCTTACCAATCTTATGTCCTTCAGTTTATCAATGAAATTACTCATACTGGCTGTTCTGCATATAAGGGAACTAAAGTAATTAATTATACCTGAAAAAAATTATAAACCCACTCATTCATCAAAAGAGATTAAAATAAATAGTAAACTTTATTTTGAGTTTGTTTATTAAGATCAACCTGTTCAAAAACCATACGAATTTTTAATTGGAAGAAAATAAGCCCGATCTGGATGGGATGTTGTTCAAATAATGGTTATAAAAGTCGACCAGATATTCATTGATCAGCTTTACATTTTCATATTTATCGCCTTCTCCAACCAGCTCTTTCAGCTTGTCATTGAATTTTACAGGGAAAATGGAACAATCGCTGAAGATAAAATGCCTTGAATTTTGGATCTTGATGGAATAAAAAGGTTTTGTTTTGGAATAAATAACCTTGTTTGCAATTTGCCACAAAGGATAACTATCGCTTTGCATCAGCATAAAAGGTTTGTTCATCTCATGGTCATACAGATCGCCAAACTGAAAGCAATCTAAATTTACACCCGCTTTCATCCGTTCTTCCACATAACAAAGCTGGCCCGATACGGCGCCGCCAACGGATTGCCCCAGGGTGCCCGCTCTTGAAAAATCCAATTTCCCGTAAAACTTATTACCCGCTGAATGATCGTTTATCTTTTGCAACGTATCCATTATAAACTGCACATCCTTTACCCATAGGTTAACGCTCCTGCGAAAAACTTTCATACCTCTCAAATAAGCTTTTAAAATACGGTTGACTTGTTTTGCATTGCTTGTATCAGGCATTTTTTTATGCAGGAACTCTACTTTTTTCCATTGGAAATAGGCTTTGGTCATTCTCCACTTGTTGATATTTAAAACTTTTCCATCTGCCGTATTGGCGATCACCTGGTCGTAAGGATGTGTAATGCTTACTACAATAAAACCATGACTGGCCAGGTTTTCCATTAATGCCGTGTAATAATCATCGAGCCCGAAATAATAACCCTGCGAAAAAAAGATCAACGGAAAATTCTTCTGTTTGTTTGAAAGCGGGATATTCTCGTAAGAAAAAGTTGTGTAATGTTTTAAACTGTCAAAAAAAGATTTGCTGTCATTAAATACTTTGTAGTTTGCCCACAAAGTTTCTGCCGTGTAGTCTTTTAAGTACATATTCTCCTTTTCACCTTTTACATCAGAAGGGTACCAGATCTTCACCTGCAGCATTCTCTTGTCCCCTCCTTTTACAGTGAGTTTTTCTTTCCGGCTGTTATCTGTAAAAAAAAGATTCTGGGTTCCCACGAAAAATTCACCCGTTGGCTTTGGAAGAAATGTGCCAGGCTGACCGAAACCTTCTGTGCTCAATAATAAAATAAAAATGAAAAAATGGGAACGCATTTTCATACAGTATTGATTGTCCTGCAATATTAAACAAAAAATCAAACCAGCAATTCCGGCTCATTCTATTCTCAATGATACCTATAATTTGTTTACCGCATCCATCCTTTCCATTTATTAACGGAATATTTTGTATCGGGTGCCGTAGCGTTTATTTTAGTACATTTATGTCTTTAAAGATTTTACTTTATGCAGCAGGAATATGATGTAGTTATCCTTGGCGGCGGTCTTGCCGGGCTCACACTTTCTTTACAACTAAAAAATGCAAAACCCGACCTGTCCATTCTTGTATTGGAAAGACGGGAATCGGAAGCAGCAACTGCTGCACATAAAGTCGGCGAGTCAACCGTAGAACTCGGCACACATTATTTAAGAGAAGTACTGGACATTAAAGGATATTTAGAGGAGCACGAACTTCCCAAACATGGATTACGTTTTTTCTTTAAATCAAATACCAAGGAAGATATTGCAAGTCGTGTTGAATTAGGCCCTCGCTTAAGATTGCCCGTGCCCAGTCACCAGCTCGACAGGGGAACAGTAGAAAACTACCTGATGAAGTTAACGATGCAAAAAGGAAACGATCTGTTATTGGGTGCAAAGGTCTCCAAAGTAGACCTTGACAAAAATGCCGGCCACCAGGTTTCTTATATCAAAGGAGGAGAAGAAGTAACTGTAAAATGCCGTTGGGTTGCTGATGCATCGGGCCGGTCCAGTATAATGAAACGCAAATTGAAATTTCAAAAACCAATGGAGCATCATACCAATGCTGCATGGTGGAGACTCAAAGGTGTTATTGATATTGATACCTGGACGGATAATAAAGAATGGCAATCATATCTTGAACCGGGCTTGAGATATCTGAGCACCGTACACTTTATGGATAGTGGCTATTGGTTATGGGTTATTCCGCTGGGATCTAAAAACACAAGCATTGGAATTGTTGCCGATCCGGCCATTCATCCCTTTGAAACATTCAATACCTATGAAAAAGCAGTAGAGTGGATGAAGGTAAATGAACCATTGGCTTATAAAATGCTTGAACCCCTTGGGCAGGGAGATGGGTTAATGGATTTTAAGATACTCAAACATTATGCGCATCATACAGAAAGAGTTTATTCAACGGATCGCTGGGGAACTGCCGGCGAATCCGGTCCTTTCTTAGATCCGCTTTATTCACCGGGAACCGATTTTATCGCCATGAATAATTCCTGGCTCAGTGATCTTATCCTGCGTGATATGGCAGGAGAAGATATTACCGGGCGGGTCAATATTTACGAACAATCTCATCTCGCATTAGTGGATAGCTGGATACCGGTTTATCAAAACAAATACCTGCTGATGGGAAATACCCAGATCATGGTGATAAAAATTTTCTGGGATTGGGCATGTTACTGGTCGGTGCCGGCCCATTTATTTGCCAACAAAGCATTTACCGATATTAAAATTCTTAAAGACCTGTTTGCCGGAAAGAACAGCATCGGCAGAAAATTCGGTCTCCTGAATAAAACCATGCAGGACCTCTTTCTCGAATGGCTGCCATTCGAGAATAAGATTTTTTCAAACCGCTATATCGATCCTTTTGACCTGGCTGTTTTAAGAAAATTCCAGGGAGAAATAGAAGTACAACGTGAACCGGGGGAAATGATCAGGCAGATCGAAAAAAACCTGAACATACTGGAACAAATGGCGGTAGCGATCTTCAGGCTTGTAAGCACGGAGGTGAATGGAACCGACCCGGATATCAAGGTCAACCCCTATACCATTAACCTTGGTAAAAAAGAAAATGCAATGAAGCTTGATACGGAATCTGCTGATGCTATTGCACCCGACCCTTCTATCTCAAAAGACGTGGACGTGATGTGGTTTTATCCCAAGAAAGCAATGGAAACTGTTTGATGATCCAATAAAAATAATTTTTATAAAAAAGGCTTTCATTTTTGAAAGCCTTTTTTTATTTCCCATGATATGGGCAAGACAAATTAGTTAGAAGTTATTAATATAGGCTTATAAAGATTTTTTTTAAGGGTTACCCTGCCAATGAATTGGTTTTGATTGATCCTCGTAAAAAGAGATGGAAAGATCATGATGTCTTCTTCCCGGGTATCAAAAACAAGTTCTTTCGTTAAAACACCGGCTTTGTCTATTTTGGCCACCACTACCTGTCCTCCCCATCCATCAACATGCATTTTGGGAGCTTCATCTTCCTTAAGTTCCATATTTTTTAGATTGTCCAGGTACAGGAAATAATAACCCTGGGCATCAAATACAAGCTTAAAGCTCATGGTGCCCCTGCCCGTGCTTCCTTTTTGGCTTTTAGGTATCTTCCTCAGCCATTCAAAGTTTCCTGCAGCATTGAGCTTGGCGGCAATAATATCTCCGTAGTAATAAGTATAAGTAGTCCTGGTGCCTCCTCTTGAATCAGTATAAGTTCTCACAATGACATAATATTCCTCGCAGGCAATGAATACACTGCCATCACTTTCGACGACAAGGTCCCTTACGGTCAGGTTAGCGGCTTCATAATCATCATTTTTTTCCATTTTTCTTTTATTTCTCGCCGATTCAAATTTTTCAAGTTCGGCCAATGGAAATTCGTAATAACCTTTTTTGTATTTGATAATGGCGCCGTTTGCGTCCAATGCAGCCAGGAATATTCCATCCGTGCCCGTTCCTTTTGATTTCTTGCTATACGTGCAGGAAATGATCATCTCATTGAGTGAATTCTCAATTAAAGCCGCTTCCTTAATAAAATAGTTATCAATGATAATGGGTTTATTAATTATTTTTTTATTGCCTTTTGTGAATTTCAATACTTCATAATGATAACCTGCTTTGCCGGTTTCTTTATCTCTTTCTTTTCTTTTTTCGGAATCATATACTTTGGCCAGCAAATACGCATTGCCACGGGAATCAACGGAGAAGTCAATATTATCCATGATAGCTTCTGTATAGGGCATTTCGAATTCATCGCCCCAAAGCTTGTTCATGTTCTCATCAAATACATACAAGCCGATATAGTCGTGATTTATTTTATCGTCTCTTTCCAGCGGGAATAATTTGTAACTAACCAGTAATCTTTTCCTGTCGGCTGAAAAATTAAACTGGTATTTATTACCCATTTTTAATGCCGGCCAGCCTCCCCCGCTTCGTACAAGATCGCCTGCCATTCTTGTTGTCTCGATCATTTTGTTACCGGAGGAGGTGATCTTCCCTGACACAACATCTATCTTATCATAATACAGGAGTTCCTTTTCTTCTTTCCTGTTCCAGTCGCTATGCACCCAGAAATAGTTGTTATCGAAATCAACCACCATTTCGCTATTATAATTATTGGTAAGCTCGGGCAGGGCAATCGTCTTTTCTGCGGTTTGAGTCAAGGTCTTTGGGTCAAACCTTATTATACTGAGCTCCTCTTTTTTTAAGGAGAGATTGACGATACCATCCTTGTCATTGCCAAAGAAAGACAGGTCCTCCGATTTTTTGGGTAACTCATATTCTGAGCCCAGCTTAAATGAAAACTTTTTGCTTTGTGCGAATGATAGCGTAGAAAACAGGCTTATTCCAGCCAACAGTAAATATTTCATACAGGTACTATTTTATATTTGGTGACAGGTTAATTAAAATTACTTGACAGCCTTTTGAATAAATTTTCCTACTCCCTTTCCATCCAGGTAATAGGCATCACCGATCCTGGACGCTGCATCAAATGCTGCTCCCCGCCATTTGGAGTCTTCGGCCCGTTGTACAAAAAGTACAACTAGTTTTTTTTCCCTGTTTGCCGTTTCAACAATGGTAACATTGCCATCAACGCCGGCATTTTGTTTGTCTATACCAATCTGGTAGCCGGGTTCTAAAGCCTTGGTATCAAAGATCAAGGTGTATTTCGCATCTTTATTTACCGTCATTTTGTTTTCTTTTGTAAACCCCAGCACAAACTTTTCAACAAATAAGGTTTTCTTGTATAGTTCCCATTTAATGGCCCAACTGTCGCCGGTTCCCGGATCTTTTGTGTTTAATTCAGTTGTTCTCTTTTTTATATATGCAGCTTCTTTGCCAAAACCACCAACAAGCATTTTGTCATAGGTTAATTCAATATTGATGGTTGTTTCTCCTTTTAAAATGGAAAGATCTCCCCGCGTTAAAAAAACTTCCTGTGCATGAGCATTGATACTGAAAAATAACAAGGCAGCCGCAAAAATTGTTTTTGAAAGGTTCATTTTTTAGTAGTTTAATTTTAGATAAATAAAAGTAGATTTTATTCTCAAAACAGTTGCCTACCAGTCGATTATTTTGTAAAAATAAGCACAAACGTTTAGTCTCATTGAGGGTTTAAAAATTGAAACAGAAAGAACAGAAATTCAGAGGATAAAGATTGAACTATAGAATAACCGTGAGTAGTATTAACACCGCCGAAATAATGCTTCTTTTTTAATTTCAGCGTTGGCTCAGGGATACAAAATCAAAGCAAAACCGGCCTCATCCTGAACGCTTTAAGTCATATTCTCCCGTATTAGTAAAGGCCGGGTTCTGCAAAAGACTTAATTTTGAAATCTTTATTCTATTTTTAAGCGATTACCAATACTTGTTTATATCAGTAAATTAAATCAGGCCATGGTACATGTAGGAGATGAAGCGCTTTCTTTAACTGATTTTTCGAATATTCTGTTCAAAGGGAAAGAAGTGGTGCTGGCAAAAAATTCACTTGGAAAAGTAGATGAAAGCTTCCGGTTTTTAAAAAGCTTCTCATTCAATAAACTTATTTACGGAATAAATACGGGCTTTGGCCCCATGGCCCAGTATAAGATCAGCGAGGAGAACCTTTTACAATTACAATATAACCTGATCAGGAGCCATAGTTCCGGCGGGGGCAACCTGATGTCGCCATTAATGGTGAAAGCCGTCATGGTAGCCCGGTTGAACAGCATGATGCAGGCATATTCCGGTGTTCATACCGATATAGTGGAATTGCTTACTGTATTGATCAATAAAAATATTACCCCCTGTATCTATGAGCACGGCGGAGTAGGAGCCAGCGGAGACCTGGTTCAGTTGGCACATCTTGGCCTGGTTTTGATCGGCGAAGGAGAAGTGATCTATGAAAATGAAGTGTACCCGACCATTGATATTTTTAATAAACTGGGAATAAAACCTCTTTCGATCCATATCAGGGAAGGGCTGGCCATATTAAACGGCACTTCAGCCATGACGGGTATCGGGATGATCAATATCATCCAGGCACAGAAATTACTGGAATGGTCCGTGGTCCTTTCAGCCATGATCAATGAAGTGGTAGAAGCTTTTGACGATCATTATTCCTATGAATTGAATATCGTTAAACATCATAAAGGACAGAACGAGATCGCTGCGCAACTCCGAGATATCCTGAAAGACAGTAAAATGATCCGCAGCCGTTCCGATTATTTGTATAACCAGGATAATATCAACCAGGAAGTATTTGAAGATAAGGTACAGGAATATTATTCATTACGTTGTGTTACCCAGGTATTGGGTCCTGTTTATGATACCATCACCCAGGCAGAAAAAGTGCTGGTGGATGAACTCAATTCAGTAAATGACAACCCGGTGATCGATCATGAGAACCAGAATATTTTTCATGGAGGGAATTTTCATGGTGATTATGTTTCATTGGAAATGGATAAATTAAAAATAGCCATTACCAAATTATCCATGCTTTCTGAAAGACAGTTGAATTACCTGCTGAATGAAAAACTGAATCAAAAATTTCCCCCCTTTGTGAACCTGGGTGTACTGGGTTTTAATTTTGGTATGCAGGGAATGCAATTCACGGCAACATCTACGGTAGCAGAAAATCAAACCATGTCATTCCCGATGTATGTACACAGCATACCGAATAACAACGACAACCAGGATATTGTAAGCATGGGCTGTAATGCTGCTTTGATGACGAAAAAAGTGATCGATAATTCATTTGAGGTTTTAAGTATACAAATGATGACCGTGCTGCAGGCAATAGATTACCTGGAATGTGTACCAAGATTATCCTCCAAAACCCGGAACGTATATACAGAAATAAGAAAGATATTTCCTAAGTTTATCGAGGACAAACCCAAGTATAAAGACCTGGAAAAGATCAGAAAACATTTTGAAAAATCGGACCCGATCATTTCTTTCAAATTGGTAGCCATACAACCATCAACCCTTATTTCCTGAGCCGGCGGTTAAAAGACAGTTTGAGATCCTTCATAAGCACTTTAACAAAATAGAAAACAAACACACAAGATCAATAATGAAATTTGCATTAATTACAGGAGGATCAAGAGGAATAGGAAGAGCTGTTTGTCTTAAGATGGCGGATATGGGATATAATGTCCTCATCAATTACAAATCAAACGAAACGGAAGCCAATCAGACACTTTCATTGGTAAAGGAAAAAGGAGTACGTGCTGAAATAATACAATTTGATGTTTCTGATAAGAACCAGGTGCAATCGTCATTGGGTGGCTGGATGGAAGCAAACCCCGAAAAAATTATTGAGGTCCTGGTGAATAACGCCGGTATCCGCGAAGACGCATTGATGATGTGGATGAAGGACGAACAATGGGACAGCGTTGTCAATACAAGCCTGGGAGGTTTTTTTTATGTAACAAGATTGGTTGTGAACAGTATGCTGATGAAAAAATATGGAAGGATCATTAATATTGTTTCGCTTTCAGGATTAAAAGGAATGCCCGGCCAGACCAATTACTCAGCAGCAAAAGCCGGAGTGATCGGCGCAACAAAAGCATTGGCACAGGAAATAGGCAGGAAAGGGATCACGGTAAATGCAGTAGCCCCGGGATTTATTAAAACAGATATGACGGAAGGCCTTAATGAAAATGAACTGAAAGCAATGGTCCCTTTAAAACGTTTTGGATTGCCGGAAGAAGTTGCTCATGCCGTTGGTTTTTTAGCTTCAGCCGAAGCTTCTTATATCACGGCGGAAGTGATTTCTGTAAATGGAGGGCTGTATTCTTAAATTCAAAATTCAAAAGTAAAAAGTAAAAAGTAAAAAGAGGTTGCTGACATATCTCCGGTTTTGAATTTTTACTTTTGACTTATTAATTAGTAAAATGAACAGGGTTGTTATTACAGGTATGGGTATTTATTCTTGCATTGGCAAGAACCTGGATGAGGTGCGGGATTCGCTGTATCAGGGCAAGTCGGGTATTATCCTGGATCCCATTCGTAAAGAATATGGATACAGGTCGGGCCTGACAGGTTTTGTGGAAAGACCGGACCTGAAAGGAAAACTGGACAGGCGGGCCCGGATCATGCTTCCCGAACAGGGAGAATATGCTTACATGGCTACGTTGGAAGCTTTTCAAAATGCAGGAATTGATCCCGATTATAACAGTAAGCATGAGATCGGGATATTATATGGAAACGACAGTTCAGGAAAAGCAGTAATAGAAGCCAATGATACCATAAGAGAAAAAAAAGACACCATGCTGGTGGGTTCGGGTGCGGTCTTTCAAACCATGAACTCAACGGTTACTATGAACCTCGCCACCATCTTTAAATTAAGAGGTGTAAATTTTACCATCAGTGCCGCCTGCGCCAGCGGTTCCCATTCTATCGGGTTGGGCTATCATTTTATAAAAACCGGTTTGCAGGATTGTATCGTTTGCGGAGGAGCGCAGGAGATCAACCATTTGTCCATGGGTACTTTTGATGCATTATCCGCATTTTCCATTCACGAATCATCTCCTGCAAAAGCATCACGGCCTTTTGACAGGGACAGGGATGGGCTTGTTCCAAGTGGCGGCGCTGCAACGGTTATATTGGAAAGCCTTGAATCAGCTCAAAAGCGTGGCGCTACTATCCTCGGAGAAGTTATTGGATATGGCTTCTCATCAAACGGCGCACACATTTCAAACCCTACTGTAGATGGACCGATAAGATCATTATACATGGCATTGAAAGATGCAGGAATGAGTTCGGCTGATATTGATTATATCAATGCACATGCAACTTCAACACCTGCCGGTGATGCAAGTGAAGCAAAAGCGATACACGAGGTATTTGGTGATCACAGGCCGTATGTAAGTTCTACCAAATCAATGACAG
Source organism: Chitinophagaceae bacterium (assembly GCA_035318845.1). Classification (GTDB taxonomy): domain Bacteria; phylum Bacteroidota; class Bacteroidia; order Chitinophagales; family Chitinophagaceae; genus JJ008. The sequence continues at coordinate 16,128 of DATHDV010000082.1, read as the reverse complement.
GTCATGAATGCTGGATGGCAGGAGCCAGTGAAATTGTTTATTCGATGCTGATGATGCAGCATTCCTTCCTGGCGCCCAATATAAACTTCGAGAATCCCGACGAGGATTCAGCCAAATTGAATATTGTAAAAAGTACCATAGAAAAAGATATAATTGTATCTTTGTCCAACTCCTTTGGATTTGGGGGAACTAACTCATCACTTATTATTAGAAAATTGAATTAAAGCTGCAGATTGTGGAAAACAAAGAGATTATTGAGAAAATATATTCATTTCTGATCGAGGAATTTGAAGTGGACCCTGCGAAGATCATTCCTGAAGCCAATTTAAAAGAAACGCTTGGTTTAGACAGCCTGGATTATATTGACCTTGTCGTGGTTATTGAAAGCAATTTTGCTTTTAAAGTCAAACCGGAAGATTTTACCAATATCATTACTTTCCGGGATTTTTGTGACTACGTGATATCCAGGGTAAATTCAAAAGAACCCGCATAATGTCTCGATGGGAGGGAAAATCCAGGGGAAACAAAACAGGTTACCAGATTTTTTTATGGGTTTTAAAACGGTTTGGTGTTCTCCCCGCCTATTTCCTTCTCCGGTTTGTTGTTCTTTATTATTTCTTATTTTCCTGGCGTTCTTCCCGTTCAATTTACTCTTTATACCATAAAAAGCTCGGGTATGGCCGGATAGCTTCCGTCTTTAAAGTTTACCGCAATTACTATTTACTGGGCCAGAGCATCATTGATAAAGTGGTAGTGATGTCGGGCATCAAAAATAAATTCACTTATAATTTTGACGGGGAAGAAAATTTGAGGGAAATTGTTTCCCGGCAAAAGGGTGCCGTGTTACTGAGTGCACATATCGGCAATTGGGATATTGCGGGTCACCTGTTCAAACGGTTGAATACCCGGATCCATATTGTAATATTTGACGGGGAAGAAGAACAAATAAAAAAATACCTTGCGGCTGTTACCGGGAAGAAAAGCGTAAATTTTATCGTTATAAAAAACGATCTTTCCCATATTTATCAAATAAGCGAGGCTTTAAAAAATAATGAGCTGGTGTGTATGCATGCCGATCGTTTCCTGGAGGGGAATAAAACGTTTTCGGCAAATTTCCTGGGCGAAAAAGCACGGTTCCCGATGGGTCCCTTTGTGCTTGCCGCCACATTTAAAGTACCGGTCTCATACGTGTTTGCTGTTAAAGAAAGTAATAGGCACTACCATTTTTTTGCAAGCAGCATAAAAAATTATGAGCAGGTTGAAAAAAATACCGTCATGCAGGAAATGCTTCTTGAATTTACCAGGGAAATGGAAATTAAAGTAAAACGCTACCCGGAACAATGGTTTAATTATTATAATTTTTGGAGTTAATCAAATTGAAAATGATACAAACAGGAGACAACATAATTTCTTTTATTCCGCAAAGAGCGCCATTTGTGATGGTTGATGAGATCATATATTCCGACGACACAACTACCCGTTCGAAACTCCTTGTAAGGGAAGATAATATTTTTGTTGAGTCAGGGGTTTTAAAAGAACCGGGGATGGTTGAAAGTATTGCCCAAACGGTTGCAGCCAGGGAAGGATATGTTTCCAAGCTGGAGAACAAGCCGGTACGATTGGGTTATATCGGCGCGGTTAGTAAACTGGTCATATCGGGTTTCCCCAGGGTAAATGAAGATATGATCGCTGAAATAAGAATTGATAAACAGTTTTTTAATGTAATTTTAGTTACAGGGAAAATATATTGTAATGAAATAATGATTGCACAATGCGAGATGAAAATATTTATTACGTCACCTAAATAAATACAGTATGAAACGCATTCTTAAAATTAACTGGCTTATTTTAATTTCAATTTTTTTCAGCAACATTCAATCAGCAACAGCCCAAACTTTAAAAGACATATTCACTTCATCAGAAACGCCGATACTTTATCTTGGGATCGACTACACGCAGGCCCGTTTGATAGGCGGCACGGATGGCACGGGAATACAAGTGAGAGATCTTTATCCTGCTATCAACAACGTTGTGGTCAACGAACCTAAAAAATATGATCTGCAGGGTGCTTTTCACAAGAGTTCAATAAATAACAGCCTTGGTATTGTAACAAAAAGAAATAAAGAAATAAATGGAGAGGATATTATATCTACCGAATCATCCGATTACAACAGGCTTAAAGAAGAAGATATCAATAAATTGGTAAAGGGGATCGATTTTGAGAAAAAGAAAGGGATCGGGCTGCTTTTTATAGTAGAAGCTATGAAAAAAGGAGAGAAAGGAGGCACTTCATCTATTTGGGTAACCTTTGTTGATATGGGTGCTAATAAAGTATTAATGACCGAACGCATGGATGGAATAACAGGCGGTGGTTTTGGGTTTAGAAATTTTTGGGCAAGCACTATCTTTAATGTGATCGAGACCATCGATAAGAAAAAATATAAGGAGTGGAAGAAACAATACGGGAACTGATCATGCATGCTGAATAAGAAATATCTTACCAAAGAAGAAGCCCTGCAAAAACTAAAGCACTACTGTGCTTACCAGGAACGCAGCCACAGTGAAGTAAAAGAAAAGCTATACAGCCTCGGTGTATGGAAGAAAGACCACGATGAGATTATTGCAAAACTTATCGAAGAAAATTATTTGAACGAAGAACGGTTTGCGATCGCTTTTGCCGGGGGCAAATTCCGGATAAAACAATGGGGCAGGGTGAAAATAAAATATGAACTGAAACAAAAACAGGTCAGCGATTATTCCATTAAAAAAGCACTGAAACAAATTGATGAAGAAGACTACATGAAAGTGCTGGGCAAATTGGCGAAAGAAAAGTATACTTCACTGAAAAGCGAACAATATTTAATAAGAAAGAAGAAGACGATGGATTACCTGTTGCAAAAGGGCTTTGAGTCAGAATTGATAAAAAAGATGGTAGAGGAGATAACACCGAAAACAAAATAGTGGCCAATTACCCGGCTGACTTTTCCAGTACTACATTTCTTTCCTCCAGGTATTTTATCACAAAATCAAAACAGGGTTTATTTTTTCCAACCAATTCAGGAGGAAACACTCCCTTCTCTTTGAACATTCCTTTGGCAATTAAATTAACGGCTGCTGTACAACTATAGCCGGTTGTTCTTGCCATCGAAGATGTTTTAGTGGCGGCATCGTACCGGTCAAACAAATTATACTCAACAGATCTTCCCTCTCCCTTTATGATCACTTTCAATACTGTGAACTCTTCATCTTCTGCACCAGGCTTCCATTCGTTTACGAGTATTTTCGAAGTAAAATCCAACGGGGAAATATCAACCTGGTTGATCCGCAATGGCGCTGTATCAAAAAATCCCGCTTGCTGTAAAGCAATTATTATATCAAGATGCCCGGGGTATCGTAACGTTTTTTCTTTCATATCCGGGATATGTTTCATTGAATAGATCAATGAACGCAACCCGTCTGTATTGAAAGCTTCCAGTTCTCCCACTTCGTCAAATTGTATCAATTCTCTTTCGCTCAATGCGGGTTTGGTAACGATCTTTCCATTCTCCATGATCCTTGCCGGCCTGATATATTCCTGTATTACATCCACCGGCGAAAAAGGAGCTTTATAATAAAAAGGGGGTTTTGGGTTCAATGGCAACCCGCCTACATAACATTCAAAGGATGTTATTTTCATTTCCTCGTTGTGCCGGCCAAGAATAAGATTACTGATCCCGGGAGCCACACCACAATCGGTAATAGCTGTTACCCCTTTTTGTTTGGCCAATTGATCTAATTGCAAAGCATCTTCAGGAAAAAAAGAAATGTCCACTACGTCCTTCCCGGTATTAATAACAGCTTCCAGCGCTTTATAGCCCATAAAACCGGGCACGGCGGTTACGACCATATCAAAAGAAGAGAACCAGTCTTTATATCCGCCGAATTGAGAAAGATCTGCACCGGCGATCTGTATCTCCGCATTCCTGCTTTTTAGTTCATTGAGGTTTTCCGCATCAAGATCAAATGAAGTAACGGTATGATCTTTCACCAGGTCCAGGGCGATGGCACAGCCAACCATTCCGGCTCCTAACACAGCGATCGTCATTTACATTTAATTTATCAGCAAATTTACCCCGGTTAAATAAGGAATAAGAAATAAAAAATGAGAAATAAGGAAGTGATAGAATCCAGGTACTTTCTAATTTTTTATTCCTTATTCTTTATTTCTTATTTCCTATGGCTCTTCTGCCTTTCAGAATGGTATAAAAGGACCGGCTGCGGATCTCATCGATGGTTAGCCCGGTTGCTGTAGCTTCTTCTTCAGTGATAGCGCCGCAGTTCATCGCTTTTAAAAAGAAATTTAATAAACCCTGCCCGGTTGCAGCATCATCAAAGATGTCGCCGGTGAGAGTAGAGATAGCGGCCCTGTCAACAAATGTTTTCAAACGATGTGTAGCATCGTCAATGCTGCTTAAAAAGAAATTATAGGTGGCGGCATATCGCATGGGTAATTGCGCCGGGTTCAGATCCCAGCCCTGGTAAAAACCGTTGATCAACGAATGCATGGAATGGTTATACCCGATCCTCCATGCATTGTGGACGGATCGCTGGTTTTCTTTTAATTGTTTTGCTGTTAATTTATCACCACGGTGCGGGGCAACGGGCATTACATTGGTAGCGCCGTCGGATAAAAAAATTCCTGTGCCGCCCAGCGCAACTTTTGTCATGTGATGTGCAAAATCACAAACCGGGTGAGCCATCGTTTGGTATTTCGCCGTGATGCCGCAGGAAGCGGTATAATCATAAGTCCCGAAATGTGCAGCTATCAACCTGCCTTCTCCTGCTCTTACAATTTTCATCAATGGATTTCTTCCTTCATCATCCATGATGATCTGTGTAGCTTCCACCATGGTTTCCATTTTCAAGGAGCCGGGAGTCATTTTATTTTTCTTTTCAATGATCTCCAGCAAACGGACCATGGTGATCACCTGTTCGGGGATCGTCACTTTCGGCAGCATCACAATAAAATTGTCCGGAAGTTTACCGGCAGTTTTTTCTAAAAGAGTTGTCAGGAAAATATCCAGCGTTCTTACACCCCGGTTTTTCAGATCTTCTGTAAAAGGTTTAATTCTTATCCCGATAAAAGGAGAGATCGTTTTATTTTTCATTCCTTCGGCCAACTCATTAGCAGCCTGTACGGCGGTTGCATCTTCTTCCTCATCGGGCCGGTTGCCAAAACCATCTTCAAAGTCGATCCTGAAATCTTCAACAGCTTCTGTCTTTAATTTTTCAATGATCTTATTATAAATGGTGTAAGCAAGCCAGGCAGGATGTTGTTTTCTTTCAACTGCATCCATTTTGTCCAACTTCCTGGTCAGCTTTTCAATTTTCTTTTCATCATCCGGCAGGTCTTCATGACCATCAAACCGCAATACACGGGACAGGGTAACAAAATCGGGCGAATAGATCAGCAGGTTTTTCAAAGCAATATCACCCATCTTCACACAGGTATCTGCTTTGAATAAATTGGCACCGCCATAAACGGTATGCACCGCCTGCCTGTCCGGTTTATCACCGGGATAGATTTGTTGAAATTTAAGATTGGCTGTTCTTAATGAATTCAGCAGTATCTCTTTTTCAATGTCGGCAATAGAAAAGTTCATAGCATTTTGTTTTTAGTAACACGAAGAACACAAAGTAAACACAAAGAGCACTAAGGGTTTTATTTATCTGGAAGATTCTCATAGCCATTTAAAACTCTTTTGATCCCATTCTTTAATAATACTGTTTTAAAATTTAATATTAGTCCATGTCTTAATTTTAAGAACCTTAGATAAGTAAGCAACTGTGCAATATGAATATCTGCGATTGCCTCAATGTTTTTTGTGTCAACAATTATTTTTCTTTCTACCACGAGGTCAGCCCTATAGCCGCATTCCATTTTGATTTCTTCAAACACTACCGGAACTGCTTTTTCGGTTTCCACAAACAAATTCCTTTGTCTCAGGCGATGAGCAAGACAGGCTTGATAGACACTTTCTAACATCCCCGGACCAATTGTTTTATGAATATAAAAAGCCTCATCGAGAATAATTTTGATTACCGCTTCTTCATCCATTGTCTGAAAATTTAAAACATTGTGTTCTTCGTGAATCTTTGTGTCCTTTGTGTTCCTTTTTCTAAAGATTAAGAACCCCTGTACGTGTTGTAACCATGCGGGCTGATCAGCAACGGGATATGGTAATGTTCCTTTGAGGCGATCGTAAAAATAATTTCTACGAAAGGAAAGAAACTTTGAATGCCCTGCTTATCAAAATACTCCCCGGTTTCAAACCGCAGTTTATAAATACCGGGAGCAAGCAACGCATCTTTTTTCAGCAGGTCCGAAACACGACCATCGCTATTGGTCGTTCCGATACTTATTTCTTTCCACTCTTCATTATGCTGTTGAAATAAACTTACCCGGACACCCGCCGCCGGTTTTCCCTTTGTAGTATCTAATATATGTGTAGTTAGCTGGCTCATAGCCTCACCCCCAGCCCCTCTCCATCCCGATAACTATCGAGAGAGAGGGGAGCAGGGTTAAAAATTTAGGTTAATAAAAAATATATTTTGATGCCTTGTCATTCTAATAATTTTTCGATCCTTAGTTTGGTTATTTTGTTTTGTTCGTCTGCTGCGATCAGTATTTCTTCTTCCGGTTTGTTTTCTAATCTTGATCGTAACAGCATCAACATTTCTTCGGCTGATCTTCCGGTGGCACAGACGATAAAGATATAACCGAATTTCTCCTCGTACAAACGATTGCCTTCGGCCAATGCTTCAATGGTTTCTTTTGAAGCAACATTCACAGCACTTTGCTCGCCGGCTGCCCACCCGATAGCTATCGGGTGGGCTGTGGAAGCAAACTTCTTTGCCAGCGACTCCACATCACCGATTTTTGGATGATGACTAAAAGCTTCTTTCCAGTCATCCTCGCTGCACTTATTCCACTCTTCTTCGGCATCCTCCAGCAATTCGATCATATCATCAGCAGGAATAAAGGGCAACATTCTTTTTACCCAGGCCGACGAACCGCAACATTTTGTCAACTCTTCAATGAGTTGTTGTTTGGGCAATATATTGAATTCATGTAATGTCATTTTATAAACGCTGTGGACTACCAGCTAATGGCTAACAGCTAAAAGCTAACGGCTTACCTTTCCCCATAACCTCAACCGGCTCACTCCGCCATCGGGAAAGATATTCAATCTTATATGTGTGAACGGACCTTTATTTTTTATTTCATCTTCAAAAAAATGTTCATGGTCAGCGCTGAGTTTTGATTTTGGTAGAATAGTCGTCCACCCGATAGCTATCGGGTCAATAGCAGCACTATCCAGTTTGTTCTCATCTTTATAAGCAATATCACATCCTTCAATGGAACAGGTATCCGGGTAATTCCCTTTGAAATGACAGGTGTCCACCAATATTTTTTCAATAGTGCCTTTATGAGCCAGCCGGACTATCACCCAATCCCTGTTATTGGGGGTCCTGTTACGTTTGGTTTCCCATCCATCACCCATATTGACTCCCCGGCCCGGCATAATGAGATTATCCATATGAGAGAAGAACATGTCATTACACAAAACAGATTTGGCGCCATTGGTTGCTGCTGCCAGGTCAAGGATCTCGCCGGCATCAACCTTGTTCCAGTCTTTAAACACTTCGCCATATACTTTTAATCTTGCCACGCCGCCATCGGGATAAATGTTCAATCGCAGATGCGTATAAATATTGTTATCGGTTATTTCGTAAAAATTTTGAGAGCCGGGCTGCAATGGAGATTTAGGAAGGATCTCTTTCCATTCTATTTTTTCCCAATCAATATTATCATAATCTGAAAAAGAAATATTGCAGGCATCAACAGAAGCAAAAGGCGGATGGTTGCCGAGGAAATGATTGGTATCTATATCCACGCCGTGAATTTTTCCGGAAGTGGCCAGCTGAAGAATGCACCAATCATGCCCGGGAGTTCTTTTTCGTCTCGACTCCCATCCATCCATCCACTTGCCACGATCGGTATATTTATCGGCAATAAAAATTCCCCGTCCCGGTTTTATCAGGTTGTACTTTTCTGCAAAAAAATCATCGCTGCATAATAATGCTTCACCGCCAAGCTTTTCTGCTGCAAGGTCAGTAAGGTTGGTAAAAGCTGGTGCCGTTGTGTTACTCATGATATAAAACGTTTCCTTTATTCAAATGTAAAAACTTTCCCCGTCCGGTCAAGCCATCCGGGCAAGCTCCATCAAAAACTTTTTCTCCGCCTAACCATGTTTGCTCCACTACGCCATATAGTTCTTCATTAAGGTAAGGGGTTATTTTGTGTTTATGAAGGATCATGTCTTTGGTAACCGTAAATGATCTCTCCGGATCCCAAACCACCAGGTCAGCATCATAGCCCTTCGCTATTTTGCCTTTTGTTTTTAACTGCGGCAATAAAGCCGGCTTTTCACATAACCATTTCGCAATATCCTGTAAACGGCAACCATGTTTTTTAGCAGCTGTCCATAATACAGGCAAGGCAAATTGTATGGAAGAAATGCCGCCCCATGCTTTCATAAAATCACCAGAGTCCAGTTCTTTCATTGAGGGTGGCGCCGGTGAATGATCGGTTGCCACATAATCTATGATACCATCTTCCAGGGCCTGCCATAATTTTTCGTTGTTTGCTTTCTCTCTTATGGGTGGAGCACATTTAAATTCTGTTTGCCCGTCTTTTATTTGTTCTGCTGAAAAATATAAATAATGCTGGCAGGTTTCCACTGTTAATGGCAAACCCTGCCTACCGGCAGGCAGGCCTTTTTGTTTGGCTTTTACAATTTGTTCTATCGAATCAGCGGAAGACAAATGAACAATATGAGTGCGGCAGTTGAATTCTTCACACAAACGTATCATCAATGCGATCGCATCGTTTTCCCATTTCTTTGGTCTTGAGGCGAGATAATTACTATACAGCCGATGCTGGTTGCTGGTTACTGGTTGCTGGTCGTTAGACAGTTCACAGTGTACTAAAAGAGGGAGACCATGTTTGGCAATGATCGGCATTGCTTTCCTGAGATCATCTTCTGTTACATTCAGAAATTCTTCTATGCCTGAATGAGTAAGGAATGCTTTAAAGCCCAATATCCCTTTTTCAATCAATGGCTCTATATCTTTTTCATTTCCCGGAACCACCCCGCCCCAAAAACCGCAATTAGTATGGAGTTTCCCTTTGGTAGCTTTTATCTTTTCATCAAATGCCTTCACTGTTGTTGTTACCGGTGAAGCATTCAATGGCATTTCCACCAAGGAAGTAATACCTCCTGCAATGGCCGCCCTGGTGCCCGTATCAAAACCTTCCCAATCCGTTCTGCCGGGCTCATTGATATGAACATGCGGATCAACGATACCCGGCATCAAAACAAGGTTGCCAAGATCCGTTACAGGAAAATCTCCTTCCGGTAATTCATTCACAACATCTGTGATCTTTCCCTTCTTTATCAATACCGCTGCCTTCCTGATACCGTCTGGGGTAATGGTACGGTTACTTATAATGGCAGTATCGATCATGATAATTAAGCTTAAAAAGAGGAGCACAAAGTACACAATGCAACACGAAGAACACAACGTTGTGCCCTTCGTGACAAACTTTGTGTTCGTTGTGCCTGCCTGCCGGTAGGCAGGTTCCTTAATTCTTAAAATTAATGAAAACTATTTTCTATTTTGAGGGTTGGTTTCACGCAGCGAACGCAATGAACCGCAGGGAACACAGCGAATATATTGCTGCAACTTTGCGCCGTTGCCCCGCTGCGACCGTTGCGAGAAAATGGCAACTATACTACTCATACTATCCACCGGCATCCTTGTCATGCTCGTCATCATGACGTACCGGGTGCATACCATCATCAAAAAGAATGCGGAGGATGAAGAAAAACTGGAAAGGGCCCATAGCATACAGAACCGGGTCTATGCCGCGATCATCTTCATCATCATTACCATTATCGCCAGTATTTATTTTATGGTCAAAGGCACCGTGTATGAAGGGCATTTGATGGAATGGCTGAATATTGTTGTAAGGGTGATGCACTTCACGTTCGGCATTGCATGGATCGGGGCGTCTTTTTATTTTGTGTTCTTAGAAAATGCACTCAACAGGACACAGAATGTAAGGGATGAACTGGCTGGTAATCTCTGGGCCATACACGGCGGCGGATTTTATTATTTGGAAAAGTATAAAGTTGCGCCCCAAACAATTCCCAAACACCTGCACTGGTTCAAGTATGAAGCTTACTTTACCTGGGTATCCGGGTTTGCATTGCTGTTCATCATTTATTATTTCAATTCATCGGCGATGCTGATCGATAAGAATGTGATGAAGCTAACGGCAGCACAGGCTATTAGTATCGGCATCGGTTCATTTATTGTTGGGTGGCTGATCTATGATCTTCTCTGTAAATCGGCGCTTCGCAAAAAACCATTGTTGTTTGCAGTCGCCGGTATCATCATCTTAACAGGCTTTGCTTATTTCTATAGTCATGTATTCAGCGGTCGTGCTGCTTTTATACATTTTGGTGCGATGATCGGCAGTATCATGGTAGCCAATGTATTCTTTGTCATCATCCCTTCGCAGAAAGCGATGGTGAAAGCAGCGAAGAAGGGACAATTGCCCGATCCGCAAAAAGGGAAGAACGCTTTATTCCGTTCCATACACAACAATTATTTTACGCTACCTGTATTGTTTGTGATGCTGAGCAATCATTTCCCCAGCACATTTGGCAACAAATACCAGTGGATCGTTTTAGCGGCCATTAGTCTCGGCGCAGCGGGTATCAAACACTGGTTGAATGTAAGAGAACAGGGAAGACTGAGTGTATGGATATTGCCTGTATCGGTTGTTATATTATTGGCGGTGGCTTATATAACAGCGCCGCAACCATCTACTACCAAATGTTTAACAATAAGTTTTGCGGAGGTCAACGCTATCGTCCAGGAACGTTGCATCAGTTGTCATTCATCCAAACCAACAGATAATGTGTACACAGCGCCCCCCAATGGAGTAAAGTATGATACGCCCATGGAAATAATTGCAAAGAAAGAACTGATCATGCAACGTGTTGTTGTTACCAAAACAATGCCCCAGAATAACAAGACCAATATGACATTGGAGGAAAGGGAGATAATACGATGCTGGATCGAACAGGGGGCAAATCTTAAATAAGAAATAAGAAACAGAGAAATAAGGAATGAGGAAGTGTGAAAACTCCGAAAGGATGAGGGCCAGGAGGTGTTTTTTGCAGTTTTAGCTTTTCTTGTTGCGATATATTTACTGCGGTCATTTCGCCCAATTTTTTGCCCAATAAGACCCAAAAAATCCCCCGGCAAAATATTAAACATAAAAAATTATAACAGGCACTGTCCCGGGCATTGTGTTTGTTATTTATATCCTGTCAATTAATTTATAGAATAAAAATTAGATCTATGAAAAAGATGATAATTGTTTTCGTAGTAGCGATGGGGCTTTCGGTCATAAAGGCCGACGCACAGTATGTGAGGATCAGGCCGAGTTTTAATTTCGGGATATCCATTGGACCTCGTCCTTACGATGACGCTATTTGGATCGAACCCGAGTGGCGTTGGCAAAATGGCGTATATGTTCAGATCCCCGGTCATTGGGAAAGAACCCGCAAACATTCAAGGTGGGTACAAGGCAGGTGGGTCTATACCCGCAGAGGATATCGCTGGCAAGAAGGCCGTTGGAGATATTGAGAATAAAGAATAAAAAATAAGGAATAAGGAATGAGAAAGTACGGAAACCCCGTTGAAACAAACGGGTACTATACTTCCTGATTTCTTATTCCTTATTTCTAATTTCTTATTTTTAATGTATCACCATATTGAATCTCTTCACTTGTTCTTTTACGGTTTGTTCAATAGCTGATTCAAGCGTTGCGCCATTGTTATTGTTTGCCGCTTTTGCTCTTTCAGCAGCGATATATTTACTGCGGTTGGAATTCAGGGTCTGTATCTCTTGCTGTACGGCAAACCTTTCCGTAGCTTTTTGCTTTACGATCTGCTGTAATTGTTCCGTGGTTTTATTCTTTAAACTGTCAGGCAATGTTTTTTTGTCCAGCTTTTTAAAATAAGAGCTGTCTGCTTTGCTGGCATCTACCATATCCCAGGATGCATTATTATATACATTGCTCATGGCTTTGGCGCTGGCTCTTTTCGCTTGCGCACTATAGCCAAGAGACATATTGGCCTGGTCCATTTGCACTTGCCTTCCCTTATTCCAATCACCATTTTCACCATAACCGATATAAGTATCATTAAGTTTTTCATTCAGTACGATCAATGTGGTATCATAGGGTGTGGGTATCTCGATCTCTTTTGCATCCTGGTTGATGTTGGTGAAACTTCCGTTGCCGCATTCACCGGCAAGGTTCCAATGTTCTTTGATGCCCTGCATCCGGTCGCCACAATAAATAGTGTTGACGATCACTCCTTTTTGTTTGGCGTTGCTGCAGGCCGAAGTATATAAAACAGTTCCCTGCAGGAAATCTTCATTGCCGGCAATAAAGATCACTTTATAATTATCGGGCGCAGCATCCCATTTCAGTTCATCGATAGAAGTAAAGATCACCTGCCCGCAGTATTCATCACCGCCGTTGGTATTCAGGCCGAATAATATTTTGGAAACGCTGTCGAGGTCCTGTGTAAAGGAGCTTAGTTGTTTTACATATCCTTTGGTAACATCATTACTGCTGCGGCCATACTCATACAGGGCTACTTCCACCTGCGGGTTGGTCTGGTCCGCACACTGTGCCCGCCCAAGGGTGGTCACCATGTTCCAGAGCTGGGCCTTGGCCTGTTCGATGAGGCCGTCCATGCTGTTGCTTACATCAAGGAGGATGGCGGCCTGGATCTTCCTGGTTGCTGGATTCTGGTTACTGGATTCTGGTTTCCGGATGCTGGTTGCTGGTTTTGAAAAACTAAAGATGGTGAGTGCAGCCACAGCAATACTGGCAGAAAAGAATAGTTTCATGATGATAGTTTGAGGAAAGATGCTGAATCGGGATGATTTTCACAAGGCTGGGGACGGATTTTGGAAAGAGTTTAACGCAGGCTGAGCGAAAATGGTTAATACAAACCACTAAGACACCAAGGCACAAAGAGTTCACCAAGTTTACTTTGTGTTACTTCGTGACTTTGTGCCTTTGTGGTTCAAATTCAAACCCGATAGCTATCGGGTGAGCCACTAACTACCTGGCAACCACTTTCCCATCCTTCATCACAAAACTTACTTTCTCCAGTAGTTTGATATCCTGCAGCGGGTCACCATCTACTGCAATGATATCCGCCATGGCGCCTTTACTTATTTCACCAAGCACTCCTGTTTTATTTAATAGTTCTGCAGCAACGGTTGTAGCAGATTTGATCGCCTGCATCGGTGTCATTCCCCATTGCACATAAAAAGAGAACTCACGGGCCTGCGGTACTTTTTGCCAGTCAAAACCACCGACATCAGTACCGAATGCGATCTTCACTCCTTTCTGCAATGCTTTTTTAAAAACAGCCGGCAATGTTCTCAGCATTTGTGCATTGATAGGGTTACCGGCCCTTGCTCTTCCTTCGGCTACATAATCGATCACCGTTGCAGTTGGACACCAGTATGCATTTTTCTTTATCATCAGGTCCATGCATTCATCATCCATGGCAAAACCATGTTCAATGGTCCTTGCCCCGGCATTGAGCGAATAAATAATTCCATCACGGGTTACTGCATGTGAGGCGAGAAATTTTCCTGACCTGATTGTTTCATCTGCGATGGCATCAATTTCTTCCTTGGTAAAATTGGGGCGGCTGCGGTAACTGCTATCGGGCAAACGGTAATAACTGCGGTCGGCATAAATTTTTATCCAGTCGGCTCCATAACTGATCTGTTCACGAACGGCTCTTCTTGCTTCATCGGCGCCGGTAATTTCCTGTATGCCCTTGGGCATGTGCAACTCCCAGCTATATTCACTGTTACCGATCGCATAATGTCCTGTCGTATTGATCGCTCTTGTAGAAACAAACATCCTCGGCCCGGGTATCACATTGTTATTGATCGCTTTTTTCAGATCCACATCGGCATACATGGCGCCTTCGGTCTCCAGGTCACGGATGGTAGTGAATCCATTCATGAGTGCGATCTTACAAGCCACGCTGGCACGCAATGTCCTGTACGGGATACTTTCTTTCAGCAACTGTTCATTATAATCTTCCGAAGTGATATCTCCCTGCAGCAGCACATGGGTGTGACAATCTATCAAACCCGGCAACACGGTCTTATTATTCAGATCAATTATAGTTGCATTGCGGGGAATGGCTGATTGGTCCACAATATCTTTTATCATATTGCCTTCAATAAGGATGGCTTTATTCAGCAGCGGCTGATCATTTTTTCCATCGATCAGTTTACCGCATTTGATGGCAGTGAGCTGGGCATTGACAAAACAACTGCAAAGGAGAAAGCCTGCTACTAATAATTTTCTCATACAACCGAGTTTAGGAAAAAAAGGTACGATAAAAATTCAACACAGAGATACAGAGGGATTGAGTTACACAGAGAGAGTAAAATTGTTAATCAAAACTCTGTGTAGCTCTGTTTCTCTGTATCTCTGTGTTGAAAAATATTTAATAAAACTAAATCACCCCCACACTCCTCTCCACAAAAGCAGTCAGGTCGGCGCCTTTCAATAATCCCTGTGCCAGCATAGCCAGATCAAAAGCCTGTTTCGCCATCAGGGTTTGCTGTGCTTCATCAGCGCTTAATATTTTATCGATGATCTTATGATTGGCATTCACGGTCACTTTATAATTATCCGGCATGGCGCCATAAAAATTCATGCCACCACCCAGCTTGCTCATGTCTTTCATCCTCCGCATCCATTCTTCCATGGTAATGGTAACCGGCATGGCATCGGCCTGCTGACTTTCCACTTCTACTTTCATAGCAGGGTTATTAATGGCTTTATCAAATATTGTTTTCAGTTTGTTGATCTCATCTTCCGTCAGTTCATGTTTCGCCGCATCTTCTTTCACGATCAGTTTATCGATCACATCGGCATCCACTCTTTTCAAAGAGATTTTTTCCAGTTTCATTTCAAGCTGGTGGATGAAATGCGTATCAATCGGTGAATTCATCAGCAGTACATCATATCCTTTCTTCATGGCCGCCTGCACATAACTGTCCTGTCCTTCGGGGTCGGCTGTGTAGAGATACACCGTCTGTCCTTCCTTGTCTGTTTGAAAATCTTTTACTTTGATATTATATTCTTCCAGTGTATATTTTTCATTGGCGGTATTACCCAGCAATAAAAACTCTTTCGCCTTCTCATAGAATTTCTCATCGGAGATGGCGCCGTATTTTACAAAAAGACCGATGTCGTTCCATTTCTCTTCATATCCCTTCCGGTCTTTCCTGAACAACTCGCTCAGTTTGTCCGCCACTTTGCGGGAAATATAACCGTTGATCTTTTTTACATTGCTGTCGGCCTGCAAAAAAGAACGGCTTACATTCAGCGGGATATCCGGTGAATCGATCACCCCGTGCAGCAGCATCAGGAATTCGGGTACGATATCTTTTACTTCATCCGTGATAAATACCTGGCGGCTGAAGAGTTTGATCTTGTTCTTTTGGACCTCAAAATCATTTTTCAGTTTGGGGAAGTAGAGCACACCGGTGAGGGTGAACGGGTAGTCCACATTCAGGTGGATCCAGAACAGCGGCTCTTCGGAGAAAGGATAGAGCTCCCGGTAAAAATCGAGGTAGTCCTCATCTTTTAATTCAGCAGGCGCCCTGGTCCAGATGGGAACTGTGTTGTTGATGATATTATCAACTTCCACCGATTTATATTTCGGCTTACCGTCTTTATCCTCACCATCCGGTTCGGATTCTGTTTTGGTACCAAACTGCACCGGCACGGGCAGGAACTTTGCATACTTATTTAAGATCTCGCTGATGCGGCGCTCCTGCAAAAACTCTTCTGACTCTGCATTGATGTAAAGGATGATATCCGTACCTCTTTCGGTCCGGCTGCCTTCGCTGATCTCAAAACTTGTGCTGCCATCGCATTCCCAGCGCAC
>DATHDV010000081.1:0-28695 GCA_035318845.1 Chitinophagaceae bacterium | reverse complement strand
TATGGGGGCTGGTTCCAGCGACCAAATGCCCAAACAGCCGATTGATACGATCATTTCATTTGCTTCAACAGCGGACAGCATCCCCGACCTGTCGGCGGAAGACAAAGAATTGCTGAAGAAAGGCAGTATGCATACCATTTGGAATGTTCAGGATGAAAAATTTATTTCTACCGTGAACTTTCCTTTTACCTCGCTGGATGAGATACAAAAATTTAACCGGCTTTCCGGGAAGATGGCGATGGTAACTATGAAAAGCACCATGCCTGCTGAAATGCCGATGGGTTCACAGGAAATGCCGGAGCCCAGTTCCTTTGATGATTACTATACACTTGAATTTTCGAATGGGGAATTGAAAAAGAAACTGAATAAAGAAAAATATGCCAATGTGGATAAGGATGAATTTCTGAATGGATTGAAACAGGCAGGCTCCATGGGTATCCCGATCAACAGCACTTATATAATTAACCTGCCCCGCCCGGCTGAAAAAGCAGAAGGAAAAAATCTGAAGCTGTCTGGTGATAAAATGAAAGTGACTGTGGTAACGACTATGGATGATTTTTACGACAACCCTGAGTCGCTCGAGTTTAAGATAAAGTATTGAGAGAGGTTGCTGGTTACTGGTTTCTGGTTGCTGGTTAAGTTTCCGACGAAAGTAATATCGTTAAAGGATTGAAAAATCCTTTTCGAACGTTATAACCAGTGACTAGCAACCAGAAACCAGCAACTAGGAACCAGTAACTTTCCTCATAACACTTTCAGGCTTTCGATCTTATCCTGGTCAATTTGTTTTATAAGGGCTTCAAGACTGTCAAATTTAATTTCCTGCCGCAGGTATTTTTTTACAAACACTTTTAATGTCTGCCCGTAAATCTCTTCATTAAAATCAATGATATGTACTTCAACCACCCGGTGCTTTCCATCCACGGTTGGACGAAAACCAATGCTCATCATGCCTTTATATCGTGAATGGTGAATAGTCAATGGTGAATGCGTGCTATCAGTAGATTCCTTATTCACTATTGACAATTCACTATTCACCAACTCGGCATACACCGCATAAATGCCATTCCCCGGAATTATTTTTTCTTCATCCATTATTTTCAGGTTGGCTGTAGGATAACCGAGCTTGCGGCCCATTTTATCTCCATGCACCACCATACCCGAAAAAAAGAATTCATAACCCAGTAGTTTATCAGCCGTACCAATATCATTATGCAGGATCGCTTCCCGAATATTGGTTGAGCTGATGGAAATATTTTCCAATATATGTTTTGGGATCTCTTTCAGAAGAAATTTATATTCTGCAGATTTTTTCTCCAGGAGTTTGTAGTCGCCAAGCCGTTCCCGGCCAAAGCGGTGATCGTAACCAATAATTATAGTATGCGGATGAAATTTGTCGATCAGGAAATTTTTGATATAATCCTCTGCTGTTTGATTGGCAAAGGCTTCTGTAAAAGGAACCACCACCAAATGGTCGATCCCTAATTGTCTTAACAGCTCAATTCTTTCATCCAGCGTATTGATCAACCGGATGCCAAGAATGGCGGATGAAACGACTTTCTTCGGATGAGGATGAAAAGTGATGATGACGGTTTCCCCATGGATGGCAAGAGCTTCGGATTTGAGCTTATCAATGATCTGCCTGTGTCCCATGTGAACTCCATCAAATGTGCCGATGGTGATAACCGCATTACGGAATGCCGGTAAATTCTCAATGTCCCTGTGTACTTTCATAAATATTGCAAAGATAAATGTTAGTAGCGAGTAGCGAGTGGCGAGTGGGGAGTGGGGCTTTAGTCTGGAATGGTTAAGTTTGCAGAGATTTCCCAATTTCCCAATTCCAAAATTTCCCAATGTCTCTTTATTCCAAACGTGGCGTGTCTGCACAAAAAGAAGAAATTCACGAAGCAACAAAGAATCTTGACAAGGGACTGTATACAAGATCATTTTGCAAAATTTATCCGGATATATTGTGCGGCGATGATGCCTGGGTCAATGTAATGCATGCAGATGGCGCCGGTACCAAAAGTATTCTGGCTTACCTGTATTGGAAAGAAACAGGTGATGTCTCTGTGTGGAAGGGAATAGCGCAGGATGCCATCGTCATGAATCTAGATGACCTGCTTTGTGTGGGCATTTATGACAAACTTCTTTTTTCATCCACCATTGACAGGAATAAAAACCTGGTCCCGGCCGAAGTGCTGGAAGCCATCATTACCGGCAGCCAGGAATTCTTTGATAAAATGAAGGATCTTGGCATCAACATTACCTATATGGGTGGTGAAACTGCGGACGTGGGAGATGTGGTGAGAACGATCGCTGTGAACGGAACAATGACGGCAAGATGGCCAAAGTCAAAACTTATTACTAATGAAAAAATAAAAGCCGGCGATGTGATAGTTGGATTGGCCGGTTATGGAAAAGCTAATTATGAAACTGAATATAACAGTGGCATTGCCAGTAATGGATTGACCAGTGCCCGTCATGACCTGCTGCATAAAACTTATGGCGCAAGGTTTCATGAATCTTACGACACTTCATTGGATGAACATGTTGTTTATACCGGGATGCATAGGATCACCGATGAAATTGAAGACAGCGGTCAGAAGTCAGAGATCGGAAAGCTGCTTTTGAGTCCGACACGGACTTTTGCACCGGTGATAAAAGAGTTATTAGAAGACCATTTTGATTCTATTCACGGGCTTATTCATTGCAGCGGCGGCGGGCAAACCAAGTGTTTGAAATATGTGCCGGAGAATGCCCGGATTATAAAAGATAATTTATTTGGACCTCCTTTGATCTTTAAACTGATACAGAGATCCAGCAAAGCTGATGACCGGGAAATGTACCAGGTGTTTAATATGGGGACAAGACTGGAAATTTATACCAATGAGAAAGATGCGGATGCGATTATCAATGCGGTCAAAAGTTTTGGCGTGGATGCACAGGTTATTGGCAGGGTGGAAGAAAGTAAAAAGAAGGAGTTGCTGATAACAACTTCCGGTGGACAATTAACTTATTAGTTAATCTTTATTTTTCTTTTTCTTTTTTTCAGGTTCATCTTCTTTCATAACAACAAAAGTTACCGGTTGTCTCCTGTATGCAACTACCTGCCTTCCGTTTTGTATGGCAGGTGTCCATTTTGGTCCCCTTGAGATCACTCTTATTACCTCTTGTTCCATTCCGTATCCATGGTTTGTAAGTGCTTTTACATCACTGATATTACCTCCTTTGTCAACTTTGAATTGCACAATTACTGTATAAGTCCCTGCCGGGGCTTTTTTATCTGTTGCTATTTGTCCATTTAATGTTCTTTCTAAATATTTTCTCCAGATAACAACTCCACCCGGGAATGCCGCTTCTATTTCCGGCATTTCAACAATTTCCTCATCTTTTTTTTCAGCGTCTGAAATTTTGAAGCCTTTCAGGAATATTTCAATGACACCAAACCTGCCTTTTTCACCATATTTACTGACGGCGGCGTCGCCTTTCAACACATTTATATTTTTAATAGAATCAACGAAAGCAGGAGAATCAAAAGATTTTATATCTTTTACAGTTCCGATCACTTTTCCATCGACAACTACTAAAGCGTTTGAATCTTTTGACTGACGTAGCTCACCAGTTAAAGGTTTGCTGGTATCGGCCACCGAATGAATATAAATGCCATTGGCAAAACTGTTTAATGAAATAGCCAGGAATAAAATGAAACTGAATATCCTGTTCATAAATAGTTTATTTGTAAAATAAAAATTACAAGTTGTTTTATTTAACGAAATAAATGAAAAAAAACGGCTTTATCTAAGGCTTCTTTCTTTATTTTGCAACAAACCGCCAACGTATGTCAGAACCTATTATTGAATTGCGCCACGCCAATATCTACCAGGGCAGTAACCTTATACTGCAGGATGTAAACCTCACGGTTAACAAGGGAGAATTTGTATATCTCGTTGGTAAGACCGGTACGGGTAAATCAAGCCTGCTGAAAACTTTATATGGTGAATTGCCATTGACAGAAGGCGAGGGCACGGTGGCTGGCTACAGTCTGCGGGGTTTGGATTGGAAGAAGGTTCCTTACCTGCGTCGCAATCTGGGTGTGGTTTTCCAGGATTTTCAATTATTGACCGACCGGAATGTGAACGACAACCTGAAATTTGTTTTGCGGGCAACGGGCTGGACGGATGAGAAACTGATGGATGAAAAGATACAGGACGTATTGGACAAAGTGGGACTGAGATCAAAAGGTTTTAAAATGCCCTTTGAATTAAGCGGTGGCGAACAGCAACGTATTGATATAGCCAGGGCATTGCTAAACTCTCCCAAGATCATACTGGCCGATGAACCTACTGGCAATCTTGATCCTGAAACTTCAGACGAGATCATGGCGCTGTTGATAAACATTTCAAAAGACTATAATACAGCCGTAGTCATGGCATCACATGATTATATCGTGGTGCAAAAATTTCCTGCACGGATGATAAGAACGGAACGCGGCATGATAAGTGATAATGCTTCCATAAGTATTCAATAGTTCCGTGGGATTATCTATTCTCATACCGGTTTATAATTTTAATGTCACGTCATTGGTCCAGGCATTGCGTGCCCAGCTTGCAAGCACCGAAAAAGAAGGAGAGATCATTTTATGGGACGATGGCTCCGACAAGTTTGTATTGACTGCCAACCAGTCTTTAGAAAACATCCAGTCGGTCTTATTGTATAAGAATGAGAAGAACGAGGGAAGGATGCTGACTCGCCAACGACTTTCCGGGTTGGCCCGTTATGATTACCTGCTTTTTTTGGACTGCGATAGTAAGATCATTAAAGACGATTTCCTTTCCGCATATTTTGATCTGATCAAAGAAGATATTAACCTGGCTTCCGGCGGAAGAGTGTACGCTGATGCTCCGCCTGCCGAATGTGATTTAATGCTTCATTGGAAATATGGAAGAAAAAGAGAAAGCAAGCCACGACCCGGGGCAGCGTTTATGTCGAATAATTTTTTGATCAAAAAAGAGATCTTTAAAAACCTGGATACCTCTTTGAAATTGGCTGGTTATGGTCATGAAGACAGCTGGTGGGGTATCCAGTTTGAACAAGCCGGTATTTCCTGTCGTTATATAAATAATCCTGTTCTTCATGCAGCTATTGAAAAGGCTGATGTCTATATTGAAAAATCGGAAATGGCCCTGTCCAATCTTCTGTTGCTTGAAAAAAAAATTGACAAGAATATGATCAGCAGGCATGTCAGGATTTTCAGGTGGTATCGCAGGCTGAAAACAACAGGTCTTTCAGGTCTTTACCTTTTTTTTGAAAAAATATTTCATAGATCTTTCCGGGGAAACTTATTATCATGCAAACCCAGTTTGTTCTTTTTTGATTGTTACCGTCTCGCCGCTTTAATAAGGATGGCAAAGCAAAATAAAGAAGGATGAAATTTTATTTTGCCAAAATCGATTGGTAAAAAGAAAGCAACTTTTTTTCTTCGTGCTGCCAGTTGAGTTCCTGTCTTGCCACCAGGCAGTTGCTCTTAAGTTTACTATACAAAACTTCATTTGTCAGCAAATTATTTATTGCATCGGCAATACTTTTGGGTGCAAGGTCATTGATCAGTACAGCCACTTCAAACTGTTTGTTGATCTTGCTATATTCAGGATAATCCATCGTCACTTGCGGCAAACCCGCATGAACATAGTCAAAGAATTTGTTAGGCAGGGCCAGCCATTGATTTAACCCTTCTTTTTCTGCCAGTGCAATGCCTACAGTTGCCTGTTGGGAGATTTTCCATATTTCAGCAGGAGGCAACATCCCTTTCCATTCAATTTTATTTTCCAGTTTATGATCAGCGATCAGTTCTTTCACTTGCGGCATAAAGTTCCCATCGCCGCAGATCACTAATTTGCAATTGACCCAATTCATAGCCGGGATAAGAAATTCAAATCCTCTTGCTTCATTAACAGCTCCCTGGTACAGAATAAATTTTTCTGCAGTTGGAATGGTATCAAACTCTTTCAGCACGGGCAGGTTCCGGATGGTTTTATACTTCACAGCATATCGCCGGAGAAATTCTTCCGCAATACTTTCGCTAACGGTATAACCCAATTTGAATTTCGGCACCAGCCTTTTTTCCACCCTTGTCCATATTTTTTTTATCCGGGGACGGGTGATCACTTCTTTTAATTCAGTGAACAATTCATGCGCATCATAAATGCGGGGAATGCGTTTGAATCCTGAAACGAAATGACAGGGCATGATCGTGTCAAGATCGATCGCACAGATTGCATCCATTTTCCGGGATAGTAAATAACAGCTAAGACGGAGATTGTATTCGAAGTAAAATAATTTCCCTTTATTGAACCAGCACCTTATTCTCTTTTGCTTATACTTTTCTTTGGTAAGCGGGATTGATGTACTGAGTTTTCTTCCTACCAATGTAACTACATAGCCATTTTCTGCCAGTGTAGTGCAGATGCGTTGCATTCGCTGGTCGTAACTGAGGTCGTTCGTAACTGTAAAGTAAAGTTTCTTCAAAAGATTATGAATAGCATAAAGAAAAAAGGCTTTGCAAATATGCAAAACCTTAAACTTTTAAACTATTAAACTTTTAAACCTGTTATTGTCCCATATTCATATTATCCATTCCTTCATTCTGATTCTTCAGGTTTTTCCTTTTGAAAAGATTAGGGTCAAACTTGCCGAACCTCCAGCTAAAGTTGAGTCGCAGCAGTTGCGGGTCACGACGACGGAAAACATCCTGTACGTAATCAGCAGATTCGGAATGAACATCTGAACGACGGCTTCTGAAAATGTCATTTATATTTAGTGAAATAGAAGCCTGCTTATTTTTCAGGAACTCATATTTCAGGGCGCCATCCACCCAATAGTTGGCCCGCACATATCCTTGTGAGGAAGTCGTTTGTCCAAAACCGCCACCACCCATCATACCACCACCGCCGCCACCGCGACCACCGCCTTCACCACCGCTGCCACCGGGAGGTAACACAGTTTTTGATTGATAGTTGCCGGATAACTGGATCGTGAAATTCTTAGGCAGTTTGAATGTATTATTAACTTTGGCAAACCAACTGGCAAACTGATCTTGCTCCGGTTGATTAGGGATTCCAATATTTATTTTTGAAGTAAAGAGGTTCAGGTTACTGGTCATGTCCCAAAATTTGGTCATTTTGGTTTTTAATGTCATTTCAAGCCCGGTTACATAAGCAGAGTTGGCATTGATATATGTGTTTATAAATATATCCTTGCCATTAAGAGGATCGATTTCCTTTACCTGGAACCGGGTGATCAGGTTAGTCGTGTTTTTATAATACAGTGACGCAAGGAAATTGTCTTTGTTTTTCTTAAATGTTTTTTGATAAGATAATTCAACGGAATTGGTGAACTCAGGTTTCAACCCGGGATTACCGCGGCTGATATTCAATGAATCTGACTTATCTGTGTAAGGATATAACTGGAAAAAATTGGGACGGTTGATCTTACGGGTGTAGTTCAATTGCAATTCCTGGTCGCCCTTCATTTTATTACTCAGGAAAATACTGGGAAAAAAGCTGACCGGGAATTTTGTGTTGAAATGCTTATTGCTATCTGGCAGGTTACCCAGATAGTTTGAGCTTTCTACTCTTAATCCCAATTGATAGCCAAAGCTTTTGATCTGGTTGGTATAAGTGGAATATGCGGCGTATACTTTATCAACGCTGTTGTAATTTACTGACAACTCAGGTTTGAATAATAAAACACCTGATGACTCAATAAAAAAATCATTTCTGGTGTCAACTTTTCTTACGGATGCCCGGACTCCCATTTCAAATTTAGATTTATCAGTGATGGGGTTCGTATAGTCAGATTGCACAACAAAATTTTTAAAACCACCGGTACCAATCTGCTGTTGTTTAGATATACCGGACAATGTGTTCTCAGGAAGTTTGTATTTATCTGTTTGTATAAAGTTGTTACTCTTGCTGCTGCTGTTATTATAGGTTACATCAGCTGTAAGTTCCTGTCCTGATTTTGGGAAATTATGTTTGTAACTTAATTGCACCCCTTTGTTTTGCATTTGACTCACATTATTGGAAACACGATTGCTTAAATATGTAATAACCGGATTGTATAATGAGTCAGCGAGGATATTACTGGTGGTAACAGGCTTAAATCTTCCTGAACCAAAATTACCTGTCACCGAGATCGTATTCCGGTTATCAACCAGGAAGTCGGCGCCCCCACGAAAAAACATAAAGGAACCTTCTGAAACGCTGCGGTCCGTTTGATGAAGATTTGTAAGCGGAGTTCCGGTCAGCGTAGAACGGTCGGTGGTACCGTTGCTGATGGATTTACGCTGGTTATAGTTAGCGTTAAAAAAAAGATTTATTTTTTCCTGGCGCAGATTGATATCTCCACCCAAACCAATTTTTGCTCTCGAATCAAGGTTGATCCTTGTGCCGCCATTGTATCCAATTTTTTTATTCTTTTTCAACACTACGTTCAAAATTCCTGCTGTACCACCCGATGCATCAAATTTCGCAGAAGGATTGGTGATGATCTCCACGCTTTCAATAACGTCGGCAGGGATCTGGTCCAATGTCATCGTAGTGGGTCGTCCATCCACAAATATTTGCGGGGTGTTGTTCCGCATGGTCACATTGCCGTCAATGTCCACGCTGATGGAAGGAACATTGCGCATAACATCTACTGCAGTACCACCGGCTGAAACAAGGTCTTTATCCACATTGAAAACTTTTCGGTCGATCCCTAATCTTAAACCGGGATTGGAAGCTGTCACCGTTACATTTTCCAATGTTTTTTCCTCAACATCGATTTTAATATTGCCAAGGTCTTTATCCAATGCTCCCATCAGGGCTGTCATATCACCATTATTGCCACCGCCCATTTTTATATCAAATGAAACAGGCTGTTCAAAAGACTTGAATCCAACTACAGTCACTTTTAATTTTAAGGGGCCAAAAACAGGAATATTTTCCAGCCGGAATTCTCCATTTGCTTTAGTAAGCATACCGGCAACAGTAACTTCTTTTCTTTTTTTGCTGACGGAATCATACTTGTTGGCCAGTAATTGAACGGAGGCGTATTCTATCGGTTTTGAGTTTTTTGAATCCACTAATTTCCCATAAAGACTGCCGGTAGGCATTTGACGATTCCCGGCGGGACGGTTTCCCCCACCTTGGGGAACCTGCGCAAAAAGCGTATAACTGATTAGAAATGAAGCTAAAACGATTATGATTCTTCTCATTATTCTGATTTGTTAATTAGACGGGCAAAGCTGTTCTAACTTGCTGAATCTCCACTTCTAACTTGATGAATGGTGTTATTACAAATATGAAGGGAAAAATTTTTCGTTTATCAGTTGCCCTGTTATTTTAAAATAAATTCAGTTAACACTACCTGGACAACACCAATTATAAAGCCAATAACTGCCCCAATGATCTCCACGAACCGGAATTCTTTTGACATGATCTGGTATAATATTTCTTCCAATTTGTCAGATGAGAACCCGGCGACTTTCTGGATCACAATATGTTCCAGGTCCAATTCGGTTTTCAGGTTACCGGCAAATTGTTTCATCACCTGGGGAAACAGGATCTCTATTTCATTCATGAAAGCGGCCTTAAGTTTATTGATCGTTTTATCGCCGATAAACATGCTGATAACAGGCATTTCATTACTTAACCTGTTGCGAAGAAAATCATCTATATGAGTTTCTATCATCGGCATTATCTTCTTCAGGTTCTGCGGATCGCTGATCTTTTGTTCAATATCACTGAATGATAGAAACTCATCGCTGACCAACTTTCCAAGCTTTTCTGCAAATTGTTTTTGTCGTTTTGGAAAGATCCCGTGAAAGGTGATGCCCAATATCTTTTTGGGTTCACGGGGATGAAAAAGCATTTTTATGGCTATCCAGTTGGTCACCCAGCCAATGAAAGCAGAAATAACGGGAATAATAATTAACCAATAGTTCATTGCAAAACGAAAATTTAAAGCCCTTTTTTACTGAACCGAATAATACTAAGCGGGTTACGCTGTGGTTAAAGGGGCGGCAAAAATAGGCATATTGACCCGTGTTAAAGGGATGTTTACTATAAGGCTTTGAATCCACTCATCAAAAACAGTTGTTAAATGCTGCTAAAGGCAAGAAAAACAAGGATTTTGCGTTATTTTTGACCTAATGTCTAACTCACTTAAATACCTTTTGAATATGAAAAGACTCCCTATCGTGATTTTGATGGTTGTTGCTGGTTCCTTCCTTGCTTTTAAAACCATGGGAAATGGCGCCCGGAACACTTCCACTACTCCTCCAACCAAATACGAGAGGATACTTAAACTGGTTGGTGAAATGCTTAGCCAGGCACATTATAGTCCTCAGCAATTAAATGATGCGTTTTCAAAAAAAGTATTCAATAAATTCCTCACTGACCTTGACCAGGAAAAAAACTTTTACCTGCAAAGCGATATCAATGCATTAAAAAAATACGAAACAACTATTGACGAAGAAATAAAGGGAGCACCCGTTGAATTTTTCCTGGCTGCCGGAAAAACATTCAATGCAAGGATGGAAGAAGCTTCAAAGATGTATACAGAAATTCTTTCCACGCCATTTGATTTCACCACCGATGAAGATGTGGTGCTGGATGGCGACAAATTGAATTATGCAGCTACTGATGCAGAAAAGAAAGACCGTTGGAGAAAGAAGATGAAGTTCATGACGCTGGAGCGCTACATTGACCTGCTGGATACCCGCGATAAAAACAAGGGGAAGGAAGGGTTCGTGGTAAAAACAGATGAGGAACTGGAAAAAGATGCCCGTGATAAAGTAAAAAGAATAATTGACAGAACTTTTGAAAGATACCGTTTCAAATTTACAGATGACGACAGGTTTAATTTATTTGTAAATGCGGTTACCACCACCATGGATCCGCATACAGAATTCTTTCCCCCGGTGGATAAAAGATATTTTGATGAAGAAATGAGCGGCCGCTTCTATGGAATAGGCGCTTCACTCCAGTATGATGATGGTAACATTAAAATTGCAAGTGTGCTTTCCGGAAGCCCGGCTTCCAAATCCGGTGAATTACAGGCAGGTGATATCATTCAAAAAGTGGCACAGGGTAAAGAAGAACCAACTGACCTGACCGGTTTTGTAGTAACGGATGCTGTAAAAATTATCCGTGGTAAAAAAGGAACTGAGGTCCGTCTTACTGTAAAAAAATTAGATGGTGCTATTAAAATAGTCACACTTATCCGTGATGAGATAGTGCAGGATGAAACATTTGCCCGCAGTGCTATTGTAAAAGAAGGCAGCTCCAGGATCGGTTATATCTTTTTACCTGAGTTTTATGCTGATTTCGATCACCCGAACGGAGCCCGCAGTTATGTTGACGTTGCTAAAGAAGTCACTAAATTAAAAGAACAAAAAGTTGATGGCATTGTTATCGACCTCCGGAATAACGGGGGCGGTTCCTTATATGATGTGGTACAAATGGCCGGTCTCTTTATTGATGAAGGCCCGATCGTACAGGTAAAGGACAGGGATAACAAGCCCAGTGTATTGAAAGATAAAGACAGAACCGTTTTATATACCGGTCCGCTGGCAGTGATGGTGAATGAATTCAGTGCATCAGCATCTGAGATATTTGCAGCTGCCATACAGGATTATCAGCGTGGCGTTATCATTGGCAGCACTTCCACATATGGTAAAGGAACGGTGCAGCGTAATATCGGTCTTGATCCTGAAACAGGTTTTTCCATGTCCAACTCCGACTTGGGAACTGTGAAACTCACCCTGCAAAAATTCTATCGTATCAACGGAGGTTCTACGCAATTGAAAGGTGTTTACTCGGATATTGTTTTACCGGACAATCTTGAAAACCTGAAAGTGAGAGAAAAGGATGACCCGGATGCATTGCCCTGGGATGAGATCAACAAAGCTTCTTATACCAACTGGAGTGCTGGTTATGATCTGAAGATCATTCAGCAATTAAGTAACCAACGGCTGGAAAACGATGTTACATTTAAGTTGATCAGAGAAAGTACTGACTGGCTGTCAAAACAAAATGACAAACAATACTCTTTACAGATCGATAAATACCGCAAAGAACAAACGATGATTCGTTCTACGGTTAAACAACTTGAAGCCTTGCTGAAACTAAACGGCCAGTTAGATGTGTCTGCATTGCCCAATGAGGCCAACCGCTGGGAGAATGATAAGAACAAACAGGATCGTTTCAATCAATGGATCAAAGACAGGCAAAAAGATATTTACCTGAACCAGGCTGTGAAAGTGATGAATGACATGATCAGTCAACAAAACGTAGTGAAGGGCAAAACGGAAGAACCTGCGAGGAAAGCTTTTTAAAAGCCTCCCATCTCAATAAAAGAAATTTGGCCTTTCCCAATTTAATAAAAACAGTGAGCTAACTAAATTCACCCCTCCGATGGAGGGGTTTTATTTTTCAAAACAGGTAACCTTTATAACTGTAGGAATCAGGAAGTCAAATATTTTTCCTTCACTACTTTAATATGATGGTTGGCATGTCCGGCAATAATAAAACCTATTGCTGATACATAATTAGATTTGCCACTGGCCGTACCGGCAGCTTCTAACTGCTC
Source organism: Chitinophagaceae bacterium (assembly GCA_035318845.1). GTDB lineage: Bacteria > Bacteroidota > Bacteroidia > Chitinophagales > Chitinophagaceae > JJ008. The sequence goes on along the minus strand of DATHDV010000081.1, from coordinate 16,059 downwards.
ATCGTCAAAAGAATCAAAAAGGATCTCTGTTGACCGGCGTACGGCTTCAAATTCCTTTACCAGGTCTTTCCATTTTCTTTGCCCTGCTTTGGAATTACTGGCATAGCTGTTCTCTTCAAAACTTGGCAGGGGAGTAGTATCTTTTCTTGCAAAGCATAAAGCACGGTAAGCAAATATCCTTTCTGCATCAATGATGTGCTGCAACATCTCTTTGATCGTCCACTTGCCTTCTGCATAGCGGTAATTTCTTTTACTCTTCGGGATCTCGTTGAGGAACTCTTCAAATGACCGGGTTTGTTTTTTTAAAACTTCCATCAGGTCATCTCCTTCTGCCTGGTTGATATAGTTGTGGAAATAATCAGGCACTCTTGTAAGATCGGGACGTGGCATAAATTAGTTTATAGTTTATGGTTTATAGTTGAAGTTCGGATTTTTTTTATTTAAGGAGGAAGAAAAAAATCAAAACTGAATCCTTTACCAAAACTCAAAAATTACCTGTTCTTTCCTGTTGAGTCCGCTAAAGGTTTGATAGGGACAACTTTTGGCAATATCTCTTTATTATCAGTGGGTGGCGCATAATTTGGAGCCATCGGGGTACTTAGCGGTGCACCAACAGGTATATCACAACGATGGCCGGGTTGGCCGTGTTGTGGGTTCATACCGGGTCCAACGGCTGTTGTTGCGGGTTGTGTTACCTGGTCCGAGGAAATGTTTACAGGAGTTGCTGCATTGCTGGCTGGTTTACTGTTCAAAGGTGCTCCAACAGCAATATCGCAACGATGGCCCGGTTGCCCGTGAGCTGGATTCATTCCCGGGGCCACTGCAGTTGTTGCAGGCTGTGTTAATTTATCGGAAGAAATATTTATAGGTGTGGGTACTGGTGTTGTGGCAGTAGTGGCAGGTGCACTGTTTAACGGTGCGCCAACTGCAATATCACAACGATGTCCCGGCTGCCCGTGTGGGGGATTCATTCCCGCTGCAACTGTGGTATTAGTGGGGGTTACCGTTGGCGTTGTATTTGTCGGGGTTACGGTTGTTGAAGGCGTAGTTTGGGAATTAAGATTCACCGGGATGGTCTGTGGCTGCGTTGTTGTATTTGCCGGGATGACCGGAAAGCTGGTTACTTTGGTTTCTGATTCATCCGCTGATTTCCCATTACCACAGGACAAGCAGGTAAACATGAATGATGAAACGGCTAAATAAGTTAAGTATTTCATTTTTCAAATTTAAAGATTATCCGGAAATAATCGGTAATCGTTCAGACAAAAAAAGCCCCCGATATATCGGGGGCCGATCATAAATTGTTTTATTTATTGGTTTACTTTCGGCTGCACGGTTGATTTGGTTGGCTTTACCGGGGTCGTTTTTCTTTCCCCTTTTATCGTAGAAGCTAATTTAATGGCTTCATAAGCATTTACCAATCCACCGGATTTGCTGATGTCTGACAAAAGAACCATGTCATCGCTTCCGGGGGTTTTTACTTTTTCAGTAAGTTTTACAGATGATTTTTCAATGATCATTTTTAACTGTCTTGCACTGAGCGAAGGATAATATTCCAATAGAAATGCGGCCAGGCCAGCTACAACAGGAGAGGCCATGCTGGTTCCGCCCAGGCTTTGATAATTATTGCCACCCGGAACGGCTGAATAAACTTTTACCCCGGGAGCAAATACATCCACTTCTGTTTTGCCATAATTGGAAAAACTGGCAGTGAGCCCATTTCCTTTTTCATCATTTTTGGGACCGCTGGCGCCAACCGTGATCCAGTTGTCGGGTCTTTTATTATCGAGGAAAAGAGGAGTAGGGTAATTGAAAGTAGTATCGATATTCTTTGCATCATTGCCCGCGGCATGTACCATTAATACTCCTTTGCTTTCAGCATAACGTACCGCATCATCCACCCATTTCTTTTCAGGAGAATAACCTTTGCCAAAACTCATATTGATGATCTGTGCGCCATTGTCCACAGCATAGCGGATAGCGAGAGCAATATCCTTGTCATGTTCATCACCATCGGGCACGGCACGGACCATCATGATCTTTACATTATCCGCGATCCCATCCATACCCAAACCGTTTTTCCTGGATGCACCGATAATACCCGACACATGGGTGCCATGCATGGCTGATTTATTACTGGCCATTACATCCGGATTGCCATAGAATTTATCATTGAAATCGTTGTAATTGTCTTTTACCACATTCGCCCTGTACTCTTCCGGTGCAGTGTTGGCAGCTTCTGCTTTCTTTTCTTCACCATTTACATAATCGCCAAAACCTTCGAGGAATTCCTGGTTGCTTGTTTCGAGGGCATCATTACCCGACATTAAGCTATATAAAGTGCTTTTTGCTTTTTTAACATCGGCATCCACAGGTTGAAAATCTCCCAGCTCTTTGCCGGTATATTTTTCTTTACCCATTGCCTTACGGAGTATAGAATCATTTTTCAAACAACTGGTGTATGCTTTTCTTAAGAACAAAACTTCAAGGCTGCTGGTTTTTGACTCGCCGCCGGCCACTTCTTCCTGGGATCTTTTCCATGCTTTATAGTCAAATAATTCCTGTGGGGTAAGTTTGCTTTCATCAATTTCTTTGTCACCCCATTTGGATTTTTGATTATGATAAACCCTTGCAGCTTCATAAGAATCCTGCTCTACGTTTTTACCATCACGGCCACCGAGAAAGTTCCATCCATAAACATCATCCACATAACCGTTCTTGTCATCGTCAATTCCATTACCGGGGATCTCATTGGGATTATGCCATAAGACAGATCTCAGGTCCTCATGCGTGGTGTCAACGCCGGAATCAATGACGGCAACTATGACTGTTTTACTTTTCAGTTTTTTTGCAGCGACAAATTCATATGCTTTGTCAACGCTGATCCCATCATAACCGGATGCGGTCTTATCGAGCATATGCCAGCCTTTGGGAGTTTCGTCCTTTTGGGCAAAAAGGGAAGCAGAGATCAATCCGATAATAGCGAGTAATAAGGTACGTTTCATAATCCTATTCATTTGCTTTATTTTATATTACAAAATTGGCGAAGGCGTAAAAATAATGATTACCATTCATACATTTTACATAAGTTAAGATACCCTTAACGAGCTGTTTTAAGGTTTTTTTGACGGGCGGTAATTCATATTTGTTGCTTCCCGGGGTCTTGCTGGCTGATTTTGTGTTTTTATTATAGATCAAATTTAATTCCCTGGGCCAATGGGAGAGAATTGCTGTAATTGATGGTATTTGTTTGCCGGCGCATATAAGCTTTCCAGGCATCGCTGCCGCTTTCTCTTCCGCCGCCGGTTTCTTTTTCACCGCCGAAAGCGCCGCCGATCTCGGCACCGCTGGTTCCGATATTTACGTTAGCAATGCCGCAATCACTTCCGGCATGAGATAGAAATTGTTCTGCTTCCCGAAGGTTCAATGTCATAATTGAGGATGATAATCCCTGCGGCACTTCATTCTGAATGGCGATAGCTTCATCCATCGTCTTGTACTTTAACAGATACAGGATGGGAGCAAAGGTCTCATGCTGTACTATGCTGAACCCGGCTTTGGCTTCGGCAATACAGGGTTTTACATAGCAGCCGCTTTCATAGCCTTCACCGTTTAATACTCCTCCTTCAACAATAAATTTTCCGCCTTCTGCTTTGCATTTATCGATCGCATCAAGGTACATTTTCACTGCATCTTTATCAATGAGTGGGCCAACATGATTTTTTTCATCCAGCGGGTCGCCGATGCGTAGTTGTTTATAAGCAGCGACAAGTTTGTCTTTTACTTTATCATAAATATTTTCATGGATGATCAGCCTTCTTGTACTCGTACATCTTTGCCCCGCCGTGCCTACTGCGCCGAATAAAGAACCCAGCATGGCAATATCAAGATCTGCATCTTTTGAAATGATGATGGCATTATTCCCCCCCAATTCCAATATTGATCTTCCCAATCTTGCTGCAACAGCAGCACCGACAGCTTTGCCCATTCTTGTGGAGCCGGTTGCAGATACTAATGGAATTCTTGTATCGGATGCCATCCATTCTCCTACTTCACGGCCACCGGTTATTAATCCGCAAACACCTTCGGGGATATTATTTTTTGTAAATACTTCTGCAACGATATTTTGACAGGCAACTCCGCACAATGGAGTTTTTTCAGAAGGCTTCCATACACATACATCACCACAGATCCATGCAAGCATAGCGTTCCAGCTCCATACAGCTACCGGGAAATTGAAAGCAGAAATAATTCCAACAATTCCCAGCGGATGATATTGTTCATACATCCGGTGACCGGGACGTTCACTGTGCATCGTCAATCCATGCAATTGTCTTGAAAGACCAACTGCAAAATCACAGATGTCGATCATTTCCTGCACTTCACCATAACCTTCCTGCAGGCTTTTCCCCATTTCATAAGAAACCAATTTGCCGAGCGGCTCTTTATAATGACGTAATGCTTCGCCGATCTGTCTTACTATTTCGCCTCGTTTTGGTGCAGGCATCAATCGCCATGTTTTAAAAGCTTCTTCGGCTTTTTTTATCACTGCTTCATAACTTTCTTTATCAGCAGAAGTTACTGCGCCGATTTTTTTGCCGTCAACAGGGGAGAAGGAATCAATTGTTTCGCCGGTTGAATTGAGCCATTGTATACCGGTGCTCACTCCTTTATTTGTTGATCCGATCTTTAAAGTTTCCAGGAAATCCATTTAATATTTATTGAGGTTGCAAAGGTAAGTAAGAGATGATAACTGATAGATGACAGATGATAGTTCCTTTAAAAAGATTATGAAAAACAGTATTGGAGATAATAACTAACGAGAATAGCTTATTCAAGTCAATAATGAATTATCGAACTGGAAACACTATCATCTATCAACTATCATCTATCATCTGATTTAATATTGTTCCGCTTCATTCGGAAAGTCCTTTCTCTTTACATCCTTGATATACTGCTGCACAGCCTTGGTTGCCTGTTCATGAATATTGAGATACTGGCGAAGAAAGCGGGGTTTGAATTCTGTGTTGATACCAAGCATATCATGCATGACCAGCACCTGGCCATCGCATTGCCCGCCTGCACCGATACCGATAGTGGGAATGGAAATACTTTCAGAAACTTCTTTGGCGAGAACTGCAGGGATCTTTTCCAAAACGATCGCAAAGCAACCGGCCTCTTCTAACAATTTAGCATCCTTACGAAGTTTATTGGCTTCATCTTCTTCTTTGGCCCTGACGGTGTAGGTTCCGAATTTATAAATGGATTGAGGAGTTAATCCCAAATGCCCCATGACCGGAATACCTGCTGATACAATTCTCCTGATGGCATCTACCACTTCTTCGCCGCCTTCCATTTTTACAGAATGTCCTCCTGTCTCTTTCATGATGCGGATGGCAGAGGCAAGGGCAATGTCAGAATTGGATTGGTAAGAACCAAAGGGCATATCAACAACAACCAGGCAGCGGTCGATCCCACGGATCACCGATTGCGCATGATAGATCATTTGATCCATGGTGATCGGCAAGGTGGTTTCATGCCCTGCCATAACATTGGAGGCAGAATCGCCAACAAGTATCACATCAATACCTGCTCCGTCAATGATTTTTGCAAAAGAAAAATCATAAGCAGTAAGCATGGTGATCTTTTCACCGGATGCTTTCATCTTTTGCAGGGTGTTGGTGGTGACTTTTTTGATTTCTTTATTGACAGACATTTTGGAATTTTGAGATTGGGAAATTGGGAAATTTTCTTTATGCTACTTGCCTTTGTTTTGCTTGGCAGTCTTGCTTGCCGCAGTAAAGATAGCAGTTAGTTCTCTTGCTTCTTTGAGAAGTGGTTCTACTTCGCTATTAGTGGCATTTTTTGTGTCAGGGATAATATCCAGCCAGAATGTTGATTCGTCGGCCTCTTCTTCCACTATGCCAATTTTTGCAATAAACTCTGCATGTGATCTGCCTCTGCAGGCAGCCCGATAATTAGCTGCAACTGACGAAGCACTTCTGCCAAGTTGATTGCCAATAATATTGCCACTTCTTCTGTGGGGTAGTTTATCTACAAAATTGAAAATCTCAACAGCAAATTTTCTTGTCCGGATTTTTAATTCTTTCTCCGTCATACTGTAAAGTTTAGTATGAAGTTGAGACAATTTCTTAATTTCCTCCCGATATTTATCGGGATCCTTTTCCCAATTTATCCCGGTATTTTACACCTCCACTTCTTTCAGCTTCACTTCTTCATAAAGAGTGTGTACCAAACCATCAGCCAAACCGATCTTCGGAACAAAGATCTCCTGTGCATCAGCCCAGCGCATGATATTGATATAAATAAGCAATGCAGGAACGATCACATCGGCCCGGTCCTCACGAAGTTTATACAGGCTGATGCGTTGTGCCAGCGACATACTGCTGAATTCTTTATAATAATCCCGGAGTAATTCAAGTGTCAGCGGTTTGCCTTCCTTTCGGTTGGAAAGTGAGAAGATCTTATTGATATTACCCCCCGACCCAATAGCCGTTACATGGTGATAGCCTTTTGTTTTTTTGGCAATACATTCCTTCATCTCATCCCAGGTGGCTTCATTTACCTGGTTCTTTAATAAACGGATGGTGCCGATATTAAATGATTCTTTAAATACCAGTTTGCCATCACTGAAAAATGTTAGTTCTGTACTGCCGCCACCGACATCAATGTATAAATAAGATTCATCGGTTGTCATATTATCGGCGATATGGTTCTCATAAATAAAACTCGCTTCCTGGTCACCGCTGATCACTTCTATGGAGATCCCGGTTTCTGTTTTTACTTTTTTGATGATCTCATCTGCATTGGAAGCATCCCGCATAGCGGATGTAGCACAGGCTTTAAGATGCTTCACTTCATACACGTCCAGCAATAATTTGTAGGCTTTAATGGTCTTGATGATCTTTTCAACTTTGGCGGCAGAAATTTCACCCTTGTCAAATACATCAAAACCCAACCGGAGAGGCACACGGACCAAAACAACTTTAATAAAATCAGGAACTCCCTGCGGGCCGGATATCACATCTGTTATTAATAATCTTGCTGCGTTGCTTCCAATGTCAATGGCTGCCAGTCTCACGGTTTATCTGTGTTTTTTTATACAGGTAGTTATATGTTTCAACCTGCGAACGGATCTTCTTTTTTGTCGTATGAACATATTCATTGCCCAGTTCATTATCCAGCCACCTTGCCTTCACATTATCCTGCAACTGTATGTTCAAAATATCTTTTAGTTCCTGTTTTAATTCTTCATTCCATACCGGGCAGGTAACTTCCACACGGTGTTCCAGGTTTCTCATCATCCAGTCTGCCGAAGATAAATAAACTTTCTCTTTGCCCCTGTTATGAAATACCCACACCCTTGCATGTTCGAGGTATTCATCCACGATGCTGACGGCCCGAACGGGCTTTTCAAATTTTTTATGTTCCGACCGCATGCAGAAGATACCCCTGATGATCAATTTAAGTTGCACGCCGGCCAATGCGGCTTCATATAATTTCTGGATCATGTCCTCATCCGAAAGAGAATTCATTTTTAAAGTGATGGCAGCAGGTTTTTTCTTCCGGGCCTGGTTTATTTCTTCATCAATCAATTTCAGCATTTCTTTTTTTAAAATGGAAGGGCTGGGGATGATCACTTTGCAGTCTTTGAGAAAATTAATTCCGGACTTGGGTTGTTCCAGGTAATTGAACATCTTGCTCACATCCGCCATGATCTTTTGATTGGAGGTCAGCAGGCAATGATCGCCATATACTCTCGCCGTTTTTTCATTCAGGTTGCCGGTACTTACAAAACCGTAAAGGATGCTGTTATTGTCTTTTGTTTTTTTACGGATAACACAGATCTTGGAATGCACTTTCATATTCGGTATTTCGATCAGCACTTTGGCTCCCTCTTCCTCCAGCCTGTTTTTCCATTCGATATTGGCTTCTTCTTCAAACCGTGCCCTTAGTTCCAGCATCACCACCACTTCTTTCCCGTTGCGGACCGCATTGATCAGTGCATTGATGATCTTTGATGCCGGCGCCAAACGATAACAGGTGATCTTAATGGTTGTTACATCCGGATCAAATGCAGCTTCGCGGATCAGGTCGATCAATGGTAAAAATGAATGATAGGGAAAATGCAGCATCACATCTCTTTCCAGGATCACATCCGTAACGCGGCGAACGGTAAGTAAGGGATGGTCGAAAGATTTTTTGCGCTGCCTTTTTTCTTTAAACACCTGTTCGGGAAATTCCATGAAATGTTTGAAATTATGGATGCGGCCGCCGGGTATCAGGTTATCTCTTTTGGAAAGATTCAGTCTTCGTATCAGGTATTCCAGCAAACCCGGGTCCATTTCACGGTCGTAAACAAAGCGAACCGGTTTTCCTTTGCGCCGGTTCTTGATCCCCTTTTCAATTTTCTGGATGATGCTCATGGACAGATCTTCATCAATATCGATCTCTGCGTCACGGGTCACTTTGAATAAATGAGATTGATACTGGTCGTATCCGAAATAAGAAAAGATATCCGGTAAATTAAAACGGATCACATCTTCCAGCAGGATGATATGATTTTCTTCCGGTTTGGAAGGAAGGATCGTAAACCTGCCCAGGGTCCTGCTGGGTATTTCGATCAATGCATATTTTTTTTTCAGGGCGCTTTCTTTTTTCCACATTACCACAGCCAGGTAAATGGATTTATCCCGCAAAGCGGGGAATTCGGGAATATTTTCGATCATCAAAGGGATGATATCAGAACTGACCTCTTCTTCAAAATAATTGCGGACAAAATTTTGTTGTTCTGCATTCAGTTCCTTTTCATTTCGTAAAAATATTTTTTGTTCGTTCAAAAGTTGCAGCACTTCTTCCCAGATCCTGTGAAATTCTCCCTGCTGGTTCAGTACGGTCATTTGAATCTCATCAATGATCTGCTGCGGGTCATTTTCCAGGTGCATATTGGCTTTATGACCAAACTGGATCATCCTTTTCAATGTAGCGACCCGTACGCGGAAGAACTCATCCATATTATTGGAAAAAATTCCAAGGAAACGAATACGTTCTCTCAGTGGCACAGTAGCGTCGGCAGCTTCCTGCAGCACCCTGGCATTAAAAGAAAGCCAGCTGATATCCCTTGCAATTGTTTTTCGTTTGTCGTGGTGAGCCATTTGATTTACTTTCTGGCTGGCTAAATTAATAAAGAGAAAGGAAGAATGGAATTAAGTTTTAGATCAGGGGATTGGAAAATTTCAGAATCCTTGTACAGTTTTTTGTGGAAAACCGGGTAGTAAAAAGAAAATAAAAAAGGCTGCATGCAGAGAAGCAAAGTTGGGTTTGCATTTTTTGCAAAAATGAATTTATTGGTTGCATAATTCAATTTTACATGACTTATATACAGATGTATTTTTATCTACCGTAAAAGAAAGCGGCTGATTATGAAATCAAAAATTTTACTTGCTGGTTTTATGGCCGCACTGAGTTGTGTGTCATGCAAAAAGGAGAATATTACCAGTACCAATAATGGCATTCCGACTGTCATTAGAGGACATGTTGAAGATCCCATCAGAGGAATAAATATTGACGGATATAAAATTGTGCTGATAAAGAAGGTTGGTATGGATTGCGGAGGCTGGATGTGTGGAACTGTATTCGAAAAAGTAGCTGAAGCGTATACCGATAATAATGGCGATTATTTGATCACATTCAATTATAAAGTAGAACCGGGGCAAGACTATTACCTGGAAGAACAGTATTATGGAACTCCTTATTATCATGAATCCTCATCGGGTACCGGACCGATCGTTGGCGGAGCCACAAATATCATAAACATAATTGCATGGAAACCCGTAGCGCTGAAGTTAAATGTCCAGGTCTCAAATAACATGATTAAAGATCTAAGATTAAGAGTTGAATCCAACGGTAATAAAACGCTTAATGCTACCGAATTCATCTATGAGCAGAATGCAACAAAGACATATACCTTAAGGACTAAGCCCAATAGCAGTGTTAATATCATTTTCTGGTATTATACCGGAATGGTTTTACACCAAAAGATAATACCCTTCCAGACAACTTTAAATGAGTTAACTAATGTGAATTTGACTATTGATTGCTCAACTTTCTAAAAGCAAATTATTTTATTGAGACAAATATCATTGCTTAATTAAATTTATTACCCAGGAAGGAGATAAATGGATAATAGTGTAATCCGGTAATTATTTTCCTTTTTCTTGCTCAATAATATTCGTAGTTGAAAACCCTTCCAGTATCGGGTTAATAACAACCCGTCCACTATTTGCTATTACTTCTTTGGCCCCGGCAATTTGTTCAACGGTATAATCGCCGCCCTTTACAAGTACATCCGGCATAATGGATTTGATCAATTCAAGCGGAGTATCTTCTTCAAATATCACAACCGCATCCACCATGACCAACGATGCAAGCAGCAATGCTCTTGAATCCTGGTTGTTGATGGGCCGGGTTTCACCTTTCAATCTTTTTACCGATGCATCGGCATTCAATCCCACAATTAAGAACTCAGCTTCTTTGGCAGCTTGCGATAGGGAATAAATATGTCCCTGGTGCAGTATATCAAAAACACCATTGGTAAATGAGATCTTCTTACTAAGCAATCGCAATTGTGCTACTTTCTGTACAATTTCTGCAGCCGTAAAGATTTTCCCGGGTATGCAATCAGTTCTTTTCAAAATGTTTTTGTTTATTATAATAAGGCATGGCTACAAAACTAATCAAACCCCCGATGAGAATAACAGCAGTTTGGGCCAGCCATAATATCCATCCAAATGCCAGGGCAATACCTTTATCCAGCCCGTACAATATCATTGTTTGCCGGAGAAGGATAGGGTAGGCTCCTATACCACCGGGTGTGGCTATCATGCCGATACTGCCTGCAGATAAAACGGTAAAGGCTTCACGGATACCATATTCATTTGTTTCTTTTAACGCCATGAACCCGATATAACCTCCCGAAAGATAAAGCGTCCATAAGAGGATAGTGAGTAAAATAAATTGTCCTCTTTTCTTCAGGTGCTGGATAGCGCTGATGCCCTGCCAGATGCTTCGCCCTATTTTTTTAAAGAGCAATACGAGGTCATTAAAATTTTTCTTTTTAAGGTACATCCACAAGCCAATAATAATAATGATAACGCCAAGGACGATGAGGCCAACTATCCACCCGGCCCATTTTTTTTCTTCATTACTTTTTTGGGAGTAAAAAAAAGTGTTGATCAACTGTGAATAGAGATGCGGCTGAATGATCAATGTGATACCAAAAATGACAAGCAGGGTGATCGCATCAATGATACGTTCTAAAATGATCGTGCCGATCAGTTTATCAGCCGGGATTTTTTCATAGCGGGCAAGCATGGTGCATTTTACCACTTCGCCAAGACGGGGCACGGCATGGTTGGTAAGGTACCCGATCAGCACGGCTAAAAAAGTATTTGTTATTGAAGGTTTGTATCCCAACGTTTCTATCAGTAATCGCCAGCGCATGGCCCGGGTGAAATGACTTAATAAAAGGATCGCAAATACGGGGATCAGCAACCAGTATTTTGCTGTCTTCAATGCTTCTCTTATTTGCGATTTGTTTTCAGTGGTCAGGTCTTTAAGAGACCACCAGGCCAAAAAAATGCCAAGCCCCAGGAAAAAAATGTATTGAAATATGGTGCGCAGGCGTTTGTTCATTGTTTTCGAAAATAGGCAAAGAAGTCAAATAGGTCAAATGGGTCATATAAGTCATATCCGGAGATCATGTGACCCATATGACCTATATGACCATATTATCAATCAACCTGACTTCGTTCATGGTTGCTGCAATAAGTGCAACTAATTTTTGTTTTCCATCCCGGGTATTGACAGGTGAAAGGTTGCGGGCATCAGCTATTTCAACATAGTCAACTTTAAACCCTGTTTTTTCAAGCATCAATTGCGCTTTGCTGATCAATTCCGCCGCACTGATCTTCTCCCTTTTTTCTTTTATCATGTTCAGGCATTGATAAATCGTTACAGCATTTTTTCTTTCCATTTCATTAAGCCGCATATTGCGACTGCTCATGGCAAGGCCATCCGCCTCACGAAGAGTAGGGCAGATGATTATTTCTGTTTTATTCTTTAAGCCGATCAACTCAACAAGGCGGGTGAGAACCATGCATTGCTGGTAATCTTTTTGACCCAGGTACAGGTGATCGGGGTTTACTATTTCCAATAAGCGGTGCACCACCATGCAAACACCCTGGAAATGCCCGGGACGGTATTTTCCTTCTAATACCGTTTCAAGGAAACCAAGGTCGTAATGCATTTTTGGAGTAAACCCATCCGGGTATATTTCTTCAACAGACGGCAGGAACAGAATATCGCAACCTGCTTTTTCCAGCATGTCAATATCTTTTTCCAGCGTTACAGGGTATTTTTTGAAATCTTTTGGATCATTGAACTGGGTGGGATTGACAAATATGCTGGAGATGCTGATCTTATCCTTTTTTTTTGAAGCATCGATCAATGAAATATGGCCATCATGCAATGCACCCATGGTGGGCACAAAGCCGATACGATCATCTTTTTTTCGCTGAGCATCAACCCAATTGCGCAGGTCTGTTGCTTTTTTAAATAAGATCATAGTAAATAAACGATTAATGCATATGTTCTTTGAAACTGCTTATTTCGGCGTAAAATAACTACCTTTGCCACCCTTTACAACAGGGATGTAATTTAAACGGGAAGTCAATGTCAACAAAGAAAAGAATTTTATTTATCGCCCATGAAATGTCGCCTTACCTGGAACTGACAGAGTTTTCAGAGATTGCGAATAAACTGGCCATAAAAACAAATGACAATAATTTCGAGGTCCGTTGCATCATGCCCCGTTTTGGTACTATTAATGAACGCCGCCACCGCCTTCATGAGGTGGTAAGGCTTTCCGGTATCAATGTTTCAGTGGATAATGAAGATATGCCCCTTCAGATCAAAGTGGCTTCCCTGCCCAGCGCCAGGTTACAGGTTTACTTCCTGGATAATGAAGACCTGTTCAGGCGCAAGTATGTTTTTCATGATGAAAATGAAAAATGGTATGATGACAACGGTCTCCGCACTGTTTTTTACTGCAAAGGCGCATTGGAAACAGTGAAAAAATTTGGCTGGCCTCCTGATATTATTCATTGCAGCGGCTGGATGACGGGACTGATACCCGCCTACCTGAAAACAGTTTACAAAAAAGAACCGGTCTTTGCACACAGCAAGATCGTGTATACAATAGGTCAGAATACATTCAAAGAAAAACTGGGTCCTGATTTTATCAAGAAGGCACTTATTCATGCATCGCTGAAAGATAAAGACCTGGAAATTTATAAGGATGCCAATAACACGGCCATGTTCCGTGGCGGCGCCACTTTTGCGGATGCCATTACATTTGGTGCAGCAAAGATCGAAAAGAAACTGGTTGATGAATTTTCAAAAGTGAAAGGAAAGAAAACATTGCCTTACAATCCCGATGGAGATTTAACAGACTATTTACAACTCTATGGCGATCTTGCGGGCAAATAAAAAACAGAATCGACTCTAAATCTACTTTGTGAAGAACAGTAATCCCGCTTTATCTTTTTTAGCAATCATTACTTCGGTTGCTATTTTATTTTCTGCCTGCAAAAAACTCAATGAATCAACAGAACTTGGCGGCGGACTGATACCGCCTGTCGATAATATAAACACATTTGAGACTTACCTGGATGTTATAACGGATAACAAACTTTTCAAGGACACAACAAAGGTTTACTACGGTGATAACCTTGCGCTGGGGCATATTGCCAATGACCCTGAATTCGGAGGAACTCATGCCAATGCTTATTTTAATATAGGCTCGCCTTATTTCAGCGGTACAAGCGCTAACTCATATTACCCTTTTATCAACAAAGACTCGGTTATTATAGATTCTGTGATCCTGTCATTATCCTACACCGGTTATTATGGGGACACGAATTCTATTGAGACGATCCATGTATTTGAAATAGCTCAAAACCCCGGGTTTAGCGATACTACTCTTTACAAATATGACACAACAGATTTCCAGACTGTCGTGCCCGAACTGGGATCTAAAACTTTCCAGGTAAAAGCTTTAAAAGATTCAATACTTCATATCCGGAAAAAAGACACAACCAAACTGGCTAATGTTATCCGGATACCGTTGCAAAATCAACTTGGAGTAAGATTGGCCAGTTATGATACGTCCAATACTTCTAATGGTGGATTCAGGAACGATTCTATTTTCAAAACCTTATTCAAAGGACTTGCAATAAAGGCAGATAATAGTGGTAATGCCCTGACTTATATTTCGCCTGCAGACCAGAGCAAAACAAAACTAACAGTCTATTTCCGGGTAACAAAGAATGGGGTCAAAGACACCCTCCTTACAGATTTTTATCACCAAACTCACGGCCAGGCAAATGTTATCACAAGATTTCAATCAAATGGATGGTTATCGTATCTGAACAATGGTCTTCCTTCTGATGATAAGGTTTATTTGCAAAGCGTCCCCGGGTCCTATGCATCTATAAAAATACCAGCGCTTGACACTTTTAAAAATGCTGTTATTCACAGGGCAGAACTGGTTTTAAATCCTTTGCCTTCCGCCCAGGAAGCAATTTTTGTTCAACCTTTAGGTTTGTTTCTTGACAGGATCAATGCAAACGGCGACACTGCATCTGCTTTTGATACAGATATGGATCTGCAGCCTTCGGGTCTTGATTTTACTTATAATTTTTCTTATTTCGGTGGAGGATTAAAATCTGACAGTACATACCGTTTTAATGTTTCAAAGTATGTGCAGGATATCATTACCCTGAAAAAACCCAATCAAACACTCCGGTTGTATGCACCGGTAAGGGCCTTTGTTTATTCAACCCGGTTTGCCAGGATAAGCCAGATATATGTCACCACTGAGCCTGCGTATGGAAGGGTTGTTCTTGGAGGAGGTAACTATGCGGTTCCCGGGAAGAGATTGCGGCTCCGCGTCATTTATTCCAAACTATAGAGTTGATCGCTACCAATACTTATCAAGATATGTTCAAAAGTCCACCAACCGATATGGGTGGGCTTTTTTCATTGTACCTACACCCTTATCTTTGCCGCCTAAATTTTTAATTCATGCCATATCTATTCACATCAGAGTCAGTTAGTGAAGGTCACCCCGATAAAGTAGCCGACCAGATCTCTGATGCACTTATTGATAACTTTCTTGCTTTTGATCCGCAATCCAAAGTGGCATGCGAAACATTGGTCACTACCGGCCAGGTAGTATTGGCAGGAGAAGTAAAATCGAAAGCATACCTGGACGTACAGGAAATTGCCCGTGCAGTGATCCGCAAGATCGGGTACACAAAAAGTGAATATATGTTTGAAGCGAGCAGTTGCGGTGTATTATCTGCCATTCATGAACAGTCTTCAGATATCAACCAGGGAGTAGAACGCAAAGCCAAAGAAGAGCAGGGTGCCGGCGACCAGGGAATGATGTTTGGCTATGCTACCAATGAAACAGAACATTACATGCCCCTGGCATTAGACCTTGCACATAACCTCTTAATTGAACTGGCTGCTATCCGCAGGGAAAAGAATTCGAAGATGCCCTACCTCCGTCCCGATGCAAAAAGCCAGGTTACACTTGAGTATAATGACAAGAACCAGCCTGTTCGTATTGATGCAATAGTTATTTCCACCCAGCATGATGATTTTGACAGCGAAGCAAAAATGCTGGCTAAGATCAAAAGCGATGTTATCAATATCCTGATCCCGAGAATAAAAGCCAGGTATAAAAAGTATGCGAAGCTTTTCAACAATGATATCAAATACCATGTTAATCCAACCGGCAAGTTTGTGATCGGTGGCCCGCATGGTGATACCGGGTTAACAGGCCGGAAAATTATCGTTGATACTTACGGCGGCAAAGGTGCACATGGTGGCGGCGCTTTCAGTGGTAAAGATCCTTCCAAAGTGGACCGCAGCGCAGCTTATGCAACAAGACATATTGCCAAGAACCTGGTT
>DATHDV010000080.1:0-5155 GCA_035318845.1 Chitinophagaceae bacterium | reverse complement strand
CTTTTATGCTGTCTGGCATATTTTGCATCATATGCTCGTCCAGTTTTTTAGTATTAATAGTATAAGTAACCGGGCGCAGTTTAGTAATAAATATTAAACCCGGCACATCTTCTTTTACGTTTTCTTTAAATCTGCCATCACTATAATTACTCCACGGAGCATAGCCTCCTATAACCATACCAGGAGCAGTATTACCAATAACAACTTTATCGCTGGCATTCGCCATTGCACCGTACCCAATGACAGTAGAATTGTTGAAGGACGTGGATGTGGTAGTTGTTAAAGATCCTAACGCAGTATTCTTGTTTCCAGTGACATTGGCTGCTAATGCCGAAGCTCCAACTCCGACATTATCATCTCCCTGATTTCCACTTAGAGCATTACTGCCAAAAGCGCAGTTCGAGGTCCCATTCGTATTGGTATAAAGTGATCCATAGCCAATTGCGGTATTTAGCGATCCATTATTGTTAGCAATAAGCGCAAGCATACCAACAGCCGTATTCTCGCTTCCTCCGGTATTATTAAGAAGCGCAGAATATCCTATAGCAGTGTTATCTATTCCGACAGTGTTATTTTGGCCCGCAGTTAAACCATAAAATGTATTATTCAAGGATGGGTCGATTCTTCCTGCTTTTTGATTATTTACACGGATATTAAATGGTTTATTGTCAGTGGTGCCAATAAAATGAGTGCCATCAATTGTACCAGCATTGCCAGTTAATAACCAACCGCCACCTGCTGGCTGCCAGGTTGCCACACCAGATGCATCGGAGGTAAGTACATAGCCAACAGCTAATGAACCGCCGGTAACTTGTAATCCTCCTGTAACTAATGTAGCAGTGGTTCCTGTACCTACATAAACAGCTGTCAGTTCGGTATTACCTAATTGCATAGTGTTACTATACTTCACTACTGCAGTGTATCCAATAGCGGTGGCATTGGATAAAGCTGTTCCTCCAACATCCGCCCCAACACCTAATGCAGTATTATAACTCCCGGTAGAGTTATAATTAAGTCCGGAAGCGCCTACGACAGTATTATAACTACCAGTAGTATTTGATTGTAAGGCTCCTTCACCAACTGCGCTATTTGCGTATCCGGTAGTATTCGATACAAATGTACTATTACCAAAGGCACAATTGGAACCACCAGTAGTATTTAATGCAAGTGCATTAGTTCCAATTGCAGTATTTCCAGATCCAGTAGTATTTGAGTAAAGTGCCCAAGTTCCAAAAGCAGAATTTGACGAACCGGTAGTATTATAGTAAAGGCTATGAGATCCAACAGCAGAATTGTTCGAACCACTAGTGTTTGTATAAAGGCTTCTGTAACCAACTCCAGCATTGTACCATCCGCTGGTCGTATTTGAGGTTAATGATTGAACTCCAAAAGCACAGTTAAATGTTCCAAGTATGCCAACTGTATTTGCATTGTATGATGTATTCTGGGCATTACTATTTAAAGTGGAAATTAAAATGAACAAAATAATGGTTGTCTTGCGGTTAATTAAACCACGTAATTTCTTTTTCATAATAAATAGGTTTAATGGTTAAAAAATAGAGATAGAAGAAAGGTACAACAACTTAATTGTGTTTAAAGAAAATCAAATGGAGCTTCTCTATTTCAGGCAGCATAAAAAAGGCTGCCCTTACCGGAGCAGCCTTGTTCTTATTTGAAATAGTTATCAATCATCATCTTCATCCTCCTCATAATAGGCATCTTCATTTGTTTTGTATTGTTCTTCCCATGCTTTCACCGCTTCATCGCTCAGGCATTCAACAATATCATGAAGAGGATCTTTTTTCAATTTCCATTCTGTTTCCGTGAGGTTATCAAAACGCTGAATGAACAGGCAATGGTCTGATTCAACTGAAACTTTGATCAGTGTAATAGGTGAATCTTCTTTTTCTTTTACCAGGTAATAACAACCGGTTTCCAGGAGGTCATAGGTATACATATCAGTTTCTTTTTAATAGTTCTTCTCCCGATATTTATCGGGACTTTTTCCCGGTTAGTAATTCAGAATTTAATGGGTACTCAAAGCAGTTGTTGAAATGCCTGCCTGCCGGTAGGCAGGGAAAGAATCTGATGGATTAGAAGTATGAACCAAAATTAGGGGTTTGGTCAAATTCTGCACTATGAAATTCTCTCAATATTTTTCAACCGTCATTTGACAGGAGCCGGAAAAGATGAATTTCAGGCAGTTGCAGAGGATGTCGCTGATTCTTAATTTGTTCTTAATTTGAGGTTTTCAGGCAGGAAATACTGCCCGGGTATTGCCAATGAGCCTTCCTGTTCTCTTCGCTAACGGTAAACTCGCTAATGCTTTCATCAAAGGATCTATTGACCATCCGGCTGTTCAGATCCAGCGAAAAATCCCGGAATAGTTTAGCCACATCGCCTTCTGCAGACTGGTTCATATCCCATGCTTTTGAAACAGCAGCACAGCTGAAGTCAAATGCAGAGAATGAAACATTTTTTACCTGCGAATAACCCAGGGTTTTAAAGTATATCTTTTTATTGCTGATATCATACACAATACTCCATTTGGTATGAGAACCCTGTGCAACCTTTTCAAGGATAGTAAAAGAATAATCAATGACAGGAGTTGTTATTGCAGTTTGCTGGAACTGTTTTACCATATCACAGGTTTTGGCAAATCGGTCAATTGAATTATTGCTGAAAGAAATGCTGTTGCCTCCCGCCGATGTTAGTGCTGTTTTTGTTTGTTCAATGGACGAGGCATACGAGTCGTTGGTCAAAACAGGAAAAGGAAGATCACCCCCTTTATGCACTTTCATTTTTCCATCCAGGAATTCAATGGTTGCCACATTGCCTGTTGCATCTGCTACTAAATAATGAAGCGGTGTTGTTCCTTTGGAGGCAATGCGGAGTTTATTGTCTGTAGCGATCAATTCATCAACGGTGCCGCAGTTGTCTAACTGGTATTGTATCCATTGTAAAACACCTACGGCCGGTCTTTGATCTGCGTCGGGGTATCTTGTACCATCCAGCCACATCAGTTCCACCACCAATCCTTTTTCATTCATACCACCCGTAGGAAATTCTTTTCCATACTGGTTAAAAGTAATACTGCCATACTTTGAAACCCAATGAATGGTTTCTCCATCCTTTGTTTTATCAGATGTTTTTGATAATCCTCTTTGATTGCTGCATACCATTCCATTACCGGTGACCCAGTCATAATTGCGGCCGAATACCATCTGCCCGTTCTTATTGATAAAGAAAGTGGTGCAGGCATCAGAAACGGATAATGAAAAAAGACTGATCAGCAGGAGGGCACAAAACTTTTTCATGTTCTGAAATTACAGGGTGCCCTCAGTCATAACAAGTGAAATTATACAGGCGGTAGAGTTACGGGAAGAAGCGAATAGTGAATGGTCAATGGTCAATGGTCAATGGTCAATGGTGAATGATGAATAAGGAGTTTGATATTTGTAATGGTTGTATTGACCATTCACTACTTCAGGCGCTGATAACCTGTTTCAACGCTGCATTTTTGTTTCGGAGATCAAGACCGCCTTCCAAAATGGATTTGAGATTGGCCATATAAAATGTCCAGCCCTTGCTACATTCAATATAGAAGTGTTGCTGTTCGTTTTCATCTTCCATGGGCATATCCTGTATCAACTCACAAATTGTTTCTCCTTCTTCCTGTTTGATGGAAACAGTAACAATGCATCCGCCGGAAAAACCAAACTGCAAATGATCCCAGCCATTTGCAGCCAAAATTTTTTGTTCTTCTGCAACACTGTCATCATAGCCAAACCATAACCATTTATAAGTATCTCCTTTTTCTATATGACTGTTTTTAGACCTTGCTGTTCCATCGGGCTTGCTGAACTGCGCCAGACGCAGAAACCAACTTTCCAAACCCTGCTGAGTTGCCCATGCATCATAAATAGCTTTGGGCGGAGCTTTGATGGGAATTCGTTTGATGAATTGTTTCCAGTTGTACATTGACATCTTATGAAGGGTTAATTCTTGTTTTTGACTATAACCGTTTCTCCAACCCATCAGCCCGTAACCATGCAGCATAATAACCTTTTTTGATTCTCTCTTCCTCGGTCATGCCCCGTTTCAGCATGGTGTATTCGGGAATATCTTTATAAAACTCGTCTGCAGTTCCATCCGGCGGCAGGAAGATATCATCAATGGTAGAAGTATCTTTTGCATAGTCACGAGCTTTTTCTAAATGTTCTGCTGCTGATAATTTAAGAAGTTTAGTATAACCTGGGTTCAATTCCTTTAACTCTATCAATACTTCTGCACAAAACAAATGCAGGTCCGCAAGTAGCATCCGGTATCCAATTCTTTCAGCAAGCGAATGCGTATCAGTCACGAATTTTTCAACTTCAATAAAATGTGTTATTTCTTTTTCTTTATTTACGATCTTTTGCCATTCTAATTGGGCCGACAAGAGAGAAAAAATACATTCTATAAACAGATAGTTAATTCTCCGGCTAAGGGTAAGCCCTTCCTGCACACATCTTTCTGCAAGGATTGAATAATTGCTGATATCCGGGACCACTGTATTTGTAATTTTTTGAAAATGCTCATCATAAAAAAACACCTGCCCTGTGATATCATGTAGCGGAACTTTAATTTGAATTGCAGCTATCAATGCCCTACCAAGGGCTTCATAGGAATTAAGTAAGATAAATAAATTAATTTGGCCCGAAATCCTGTGTTGATCAGTATATCCCATTGTTTTCAGGCCCCAGTTCAATGCTTCTGTTTGTAATAAATGCCCATTGTCCTTATCTTTTACCTGTGCCAGCGCCCATTTGGTATATGCATGGGCGCTAGTTGATAATATACTATGTGCTTCTTCCTTCTTGCCATATTCCATAGCTTTATTTAGAACTCCATCTGCTGCAAGTTCTCCATTAGTTGCAGTATAACAACTTTGTGCAGTTAATATCCAACCAAGTCCCCTATTACAAGCTGCTTCTTCAAAAGGATCCGGGTCTTTCAGTAAAATTCTCGATTTTAATAAATAGATTAGCCCATTTGATAATTTGCATGAAGGAAAATAAACTACATCTGCTAAATTCGAAAGTCCAGAACCTAATTCTTTATCATTTTTTGATCTATTATTAATTACAACTCCGTTTCTCAAGCTCTTGTTTGC
>DATHDV010000079.1:0-18781 GCA_035318845.1 Chitinophagaceae bacterium | reverse complement strand
CATCGTAAAACTCCTAACTATGCTGCCTCGGTATATCTCGGCGACCTGCTGGTAACCTGTTATTCTTTATTCAGCCGCAACCGGACCTTTGGCAATATGATCGGTAAGGGCTATTCAGTAAGAACGGCACAGCTGGAAATGAATATGGTAGCGGAAGGATATAATGCGGCCAGGAGTATTTACATTATTAATAAAGAAATAAACGCCCCGATACCGATAGCCAAAACCATCTATGAAATACTATGGAAAAATGTTAAACCCGCAGAAGGGTTTAAACATATAGAACAGGTGCTGGTCTGACAGGTAAAATTTGCCCTATGCCACTTTCGTACCATGGATTTGCCCCTGCTGCCATTTTAATCATGCTGCTTTGCCTGGCAGGAAAACAATTGTATGATTACTGGAAACATTTTCATCAAAAACTTTAACTTCACCGGCAAGAAATTCATTGCTTCATGATAAAGTTTTTCCAGGTCGTTTTTTTTTCCGCAGCTGTCATATTAATGATCCTGAATATTATTGAAATTAAGAAATGGGAGCAGGGAAGAAAAGAAGGAAGTACAAAACCCCACCCCATCAAATGGTTCCTTTTTATTCTTACTTCATTAGTGGCCCTGGGTTGCGCACTCAATATTTTGATCCAGTGGATAAGCAAAGCCTAAAAAAACAGACCGGCAGCAATACCATCGGCTAATAACTTTCCTTCTTTGGTGAGAATAAGTGAATTGCTTTCTGATCTCATCAGACCTGAATCAATGAATTTCCTGCTTGCAGCTTTAAGTTTATCAGCATCCGCTTCATTCAATCTCTCCAGTTTCAATCCTTCCATTGTCCGCAAAGAGGTCATGATGTATTCATTTAATTTTTGAACAGGGGTCAGCACTTCTTTTTCAAATGGAATGATTCCTTTATTAATTGATTCGATGTAAATTTTATTATTGGAAATATTCCATTGTCTTTCTGTTCCGTTAAAAGAATGTGCCGATGGACCAAGGCCCAGGTAATTTTTGCCACGCCAATAAGACGAGTTGTGACGGCTGCGCCGGCCGGGCCTGGCAAAGTTGGAGATCTCGTAATGTTCATAACCCGCTTCTTCCATCCATTGCATCAATAATAAAAATTGTTCCGATTGTTTTTCCGGGTTGATATTTTCAGACTGATGCTGCCTGATCATTTTATCCAATGGGGTCTTTGGTTCCACCGTCAATGCATAGCAGGAGAGATGAGGGATATTCAGCGAGATAGCGGTTCCTACATTTTGTTTCCATTTGTCATTCGTTAATCCCGGTGTGCCATAAATTAGATCAATAGTGATATTTTCAAAATGTTTTAGCGCTAATTGCAAATTGTCAATGGCCTGTTGCGCATTATGTGCCCGGTTCATCCATTCCAGGTCTTCGTCAAAAAAACTTTGAACACCAATACTGAGACGATTGATGCCGGCCTTTTTCCAGGCAATAAGTTTTTCATCCATTATATCATCCGGGTTGGCCTCCAGGGTGATTTCTGCTTCAGCCGCAACCACAAATATTGTTTTGATCTTTTCAATGATCAATAGGAGATCTTCGATATCCAATAAAGATGGAGTGCCTCCCCCGAAGTAAATGGTTTCAACAGGGTCGCTTAATAAATAATCTTTTTGCAGCGCTATTTCTTTCAATAAGGCGGCGATCAATTCGTTTTTATAATGCAAAGAAGTGGCAAAATGGAAATTGCAATAATGACAGGCCTGCCTGCAAAATGGTATATGGATGTAGATGCCAGCCACTATCGAATTGTTTGAATTTTGATTTTCGGCAGGTAAACTTGTTTGCAAAAAGGAATATGAATATAAATACCTGACAAGTTGTTTGAGATTTAATGAATAATTTAGCCTTGTCCCGATAGCTATCGGGATCACCGGCGAAAAGCCAAATGATAAAGTTCAGACTGCAAATATCGCTTCTTGTTTTTTTGTTGCTGTGTATTATTAATGCATCAGCGCAAAACCTGCCTGACCGGCAGGCAGGTAAATACAACCTCTGTTTACACGGAGTGGATAAGGATTCGGCGACTATTGTAGCTAAAACCGGTTTACAAACAAGCTTTACTTCCCGCTTTGCCTGTGAAGAGTATATTAACAGGCTTCCCGGCTATCTTCAGTCGAAGGGCTATGTTACTGCATCCATTGATAGTTTGTATTATGATGCCGGCTTTGCCCGGATCTCATTATTTATCGGGGAAATGTATCTATGGGCACAACTGGATGCCAAAAACATTGAACCATCTTTATTGGATGCCATTGGCTGGCGGGAAAAAATGTTTACCAACAAACCGATGAACTTCTCACAGGTGCAGCTATTAGAAGAAAAAATGCTGGACCATTTGGAGAATACCGGCTATCCTTTTGCCCGGGTTTATCTCGACAGTTTGCAACTGGATGCTGATAAGGTTTCTGCATTGCTGAAATTAAATAAAGGGCCGCTTTATAAGATCGACAGCATAAGGATATATGGCAACGCAAAAATTTCCAACAAATATTTACAACGTTATCTTGATATCTCCAACGGGAGTATTTACAATAAAGAAAAATTGATGGCCATTAACAAGAAGCTTAAGGAACTAACTTATATTGAAGAAGAGAGGCCTTTCAATTTAACGATGCTGGGCACAGGCTCGGTCCTGAATGTTTACCTGAAACAAAAGAAAAGCAGCCAGGTGAATATCCTGGTTGGTTTTTTACCCAATAATGATCAATTGTCATCAAAGAAACTCCTGCTTACCGGCGAAGCGAATATTTTATTAAAGAATGCATTGGGCTCCGGCGAAACGATCGGCCTTAACTGGCAGCAGATACAGGTCAAGTCGCCGCGGCTCAGTCTTCTTTACCAGCATCCTTATTTTTTTAATACACCGCTTGGTTTGGATTTTTCATTCGATATGTTTCGCAAGGACAGTACTTTCCTGAATGTAAATTTCCAGTTGGGCGCCCAATATATGCTGAACAATAACCAGTCGGGTAAGCTTTTCATACGGCGTATCCAGACCATTGTAAACCAGGGTGGCGTTAATGGCCCGTTGATCATCCAGACACGCAGGTTGCCCAATGTGGCAGATATAAGTTCATTTAATGTGGGCGTGGATTATGATTTCAATAAAACAGATTACCGGCTGAATCCCCGGAAAGGGAACGAGTACAATGTCATTGCATCTGTTGGAACAAAAAAGCTGAAAAAAAATAACGAGATCCTGGAACTGAAAGATCCCAATGACCCGGGTTTTAATTTTGATAGGTTATATGATTCTGTGAAATTAAAAACCTACCAGTTTATGGTCAGGGTCTATGCCGCAAAATATATTCCCCTCGGTGGGAAAAGAAATACGGTAAAGACAGCTATAAATGCCGGTATCTTTCAAAGCGGCAATATATTCCGAAATGAACTTTTTCAATTAGGCGGCTATAAATTGCTCCGGGGATTTGATGAAGAGAGCCAATACCTCTCCCAATTTGCGATTGCTACACTGGAGTACAGGCTGCTGTATATTACCGGGCAAAATTCATTTTTTTATGTATTAGCCGACGGTGGTTGGGGAAGGAACAGCAGTTTGAACAGTAAAATAAATTATACTTATTTCGGAGCAGGGCTTGGGCTTGCTTTCGAAACTAAAGCGGGTATCATCAATTTATCCTGGGCGGTGGGGAAAAGAAATGATACCCGGTTTAACCTCCGTCAATCAAAAATTCATGTAGGCTTTGTCAACTATTTTTAAAAATAACTCCTTGGTCGGAAGCCACTTCAATATTTTTGCAGCACAATCATTTTATTTGAACCGGTTTGTTTTATTTGTATTCATCTTTTTTATTTCTGCAGGGGTCTCTTTTGCGCAGAACGGTCCTGATTCCGCAACTGTTCGCATTGCTGATTCATTGATCCAAAGGGATACAACCGTTGTAAATGATTCTTTGGTTCTTTTAACCGCGATTGATTCAGTTTCTCCGAAGGAGTCCTTATGGACAAAAATGCCACGAAAAGATACCGGCTGGACCATCAACCCTTCTATTCCTTTTTTTCATCAAAGCCTGAGCTGGCAATTGTTGCAAAGGAATCCCTATTTTGGTTTTTCAGCGCCGCCTGTAACTATCCGGTCAGAGACCAGGCAGGTCAATGGTAAAGAGTTGTTGTTTTATTTCTTTATTTTTTTATTGCTTATTTATGGCCTGCTCCGTCGGGCTTTTCCAAAATATTTCAACGATCTCTTCCGGTATTTCTTCCGGACCACCTTGAAACAAAGACAAATTAGTGAGCAATTAATGGAAACCCCGTTGCCATCATTTATACTAAACGGTTTCTTTGTTGTTATAGGCGGTTTATACATAACTTTTTTGCTTCAACACTATAAACTTATCCCGTTTGAAAATTTCTGGCGAATGTTTTTGTATTGCATACTTGGTCTTTCAGCTATTTATTTGATCAAGTTTATCGGACTCAAGATCTCCGGCTGGCTATTTAATATGCAGGAAGCAGCCGACTCATATATTTTTATTGTTTTTATCATCAACAAGATGCTTGCAATTCTGCTGCTCCCTTTTCTCATTTTGCTGGCATTTACTCCCGGGAATATCTATTTCATTGGCTTAACACTTTCCTGGTGCCTGGTAGCCGGGATGTTGATTTATAGAATGATTTTAACTTTTGCTGCGGTTCGTAATCAGGTCAAGGTCAATCCCTTTCATTTCTTTTTATACATCTGTGCCTTTGAGATTGCACCACTATTACTCATTTACAAGGGTTTGTTGTTTTTTTTCCGGATTACTACTTAACTTTGCCGTCAACTTTAGCCTAAGAACATGACTAAAAATGGGGTTAACATGGCAGACTTGCAGGCCAAAGCAATACATAAGATATTGATCACCCAACCAAAACCTGAAAGCGATAAGTCGCCGTACTTTGAGCTTTCGAGGAAATTTTCCGTAGAGTTGGACTTTCATCCGTTCATCCGGCTGGAGGGAATAAGTTCCAAGGATTTCCGCAAACAAAAGATCGAGATACCGAAATACTCGGCGGTTATTTTTACCAGCCGTAATGCGATCGATCATTTTTTCCGGATCTGCGAAGAAATGAAGATCAATGTCCACCAGGATACCAAATATTTCTGTATCACTGAAGCTGTTGCATTGTATCTTCAAAAATTTATCCTCTACAGGAAACGTAAAGTATTTTATGGTGCTGATGGTACCAACAAGAGCATGTTTGAGGTCATCAACAAGCACAAGAGCAATGAAAAGTTCCTCTATGTGTGTTCGGAAAATCAGCAGGATAATGAAATAGTGAACTGGCTCAAATCTAATAGCTGCGAATATGTACTCGGGTTTATGTACCGCACAAGGAGTTCGGATGTAAAAGAAATACTTACTGCAAACGAATATGATGTCATTTGCTTTTTTACTCCCAGTGGCGTTAAAAGCTTGTTTGACAACCTGCCTAAATACAAACAAAACGGAACTGTGATCGGTGCGTTTGGAAGCAATACTTCCAGGGCAGTGGAAGAAGCCGGACTAACACTGGAGATCAAAGCTCCTCAACCACAAGCCCCCAGCATGGTGGCCGCATTGGAACAATATCTTTCTCTGAACAAGAAGAAAAAATAAATAGTAAATAAGATTGTATGGATTAAGGACACTAAATGCGGTGTCCTTTTTCTTTTTCAACGAACTTCGTTAACTGATTTGTCATATCGGTTTGTCGAAACATTGACAAACCGGAATCAAACTATCTATGGACAGTAAACATACCAATCATCTCATTCATGAAACCAGCCCTTACCTGCTCCAGCATGCACATAACCCGGTGAACTGGTATCCGTGGAGTGATGAAGCATTGAATAAAGCAAGAGAAGAGAACAAACCTGTGCTGGTGAGTATTGGTTATGCTGCCTGTCATTGGTGCCATGTAATGGAAAGAGAAAGTTTTGAAGATGAAGCCACGGCCAGGATCATGAATGAAAATTTCGTCAACATTAAAATTGACCGGGAAGAACGGCCTGATCTCGACCATATCTACATGGACGCTGTTCAGGCAATGACCGGAAGCGGGGGATGGCCACTCAATGTTTTTTTGACACCGGATGCAAAACCTTTTTATGGCGGTACTTATTTCCCTCCAAAAAGAGCTTTTAACCGTCCTTCCTGGCAGGAAACATTACTTGGCGTGGTGCAGGCTTTCCGTGAAAAAAGACATGAGATAGATGCACAAGCCGATAACCTGACTGACCACCTGCTTAAGTCCAATGATTTTGGATTGCAAAAATTGGCAGAAGAAGAAATATTCTCTGCAAATAAATTGGAAGAAGCAGCGCAAAACATCATGAGATCGGCGGATAAGGAGTGGGGTGGATTTGGAAAAGCGCCAAAGTTTCCGCAAACATTTTCAATACAGTTTCTTTTACGCTATAGCTATTGTCAAAAATTTTCAAAACTATCGGAGTCTTCGAAAGCCCCCTCTCCGCAAGGAGTTCCCGATCCCGCCAAACAGGCGGGAGAAGGGAAGGAGCATCGCTCGGGGGGTGAGGCGGCTTTTCAACAAGCACTGCTTTCTCTTGATAAAATGATTGAAGGAGGCATCTATGACCAGGTCGGTGGTGGGTTTGCCCGGTATTCCACCGACACGGAGTGGCTGGCGCCTCATTTTGAAAAAATGCTTTATGATAATGCATTGTTGATTTCTGTTTTAAGTGAAGCATATCAACTGACAAAAAAAGAACGATACAAAGAAGTGATCGAAGAAACAATTGTGTTTATTCAAAGAGAATTATTACATCCGGGAAAAGGAATTTATGCTGCATTAGATGCCGATAGCGAAGGAGTGGAAGGAAAATTTTATGTATGGAGCCAGGAAGAAATACAAGAGTTGTTGGGAGCAAACGCTGATATTTTTTGTGCATATTATGATGTGACAAAAAAAGGTAATTGGGAGGAAACAAATATCCTTCGGATCAAAAAATCAATAGAAGAGTTTGCAGCTGAAAAGCAAATCGCTGTGTCGGAATTAAAAAAAATAATCGAAAAAGGAAAGAAACAATTATTAGAACATCGCAATAAAAGAGTTCGCCCGTTATTGGATGATAAAATTATTCTCGGATGGAATGCCCTAATGAACACGGCGCTGAGCAAGGCTTTTGCTGCAACAGGAAATAAAGATTTCCGGCAACTGGCCATTGACAATATGCAATTCCTGTTAAGCAGGTTCTCTGCAAATGATCCCGATGAATTTTTCCATACCTGGAAAAATGATATTGCAAAATATCCCGCATTTTTAGATGACTATGCATTTTTAATTCAGGCACTTATTCATTTGCAGGAAATAACTGCTGACAAAAAATGGCTCATTAAAGCAAGATCAATTACTGAATTTGTTATTAAGAATTTCAGCGAACCGGGAACTTCTTTTTTCTTTTACACGAATGCAATGCAACAGGATGTGATCGTTAGGAAAAAAGAATTGTATGACGGCGCTGTTCCTTCCGGGAATTCGGTGATGGCATACAATCTTTTTCATCTTTCTATTTTGTTTGATAAAAAAGATTGGAAAGAAAGAAGCATGAACATGCTTTTATCTCTTGGAAATGCTATCATCCGTTATCCTACATCATTTGGGATATGGGCTTGTCTTTTGCAGGAGGTGATTGCAGGAACAAACGAGATAGCAATCGTGGGCCAGGTATCCGAAAACCTGCAACAAGACCTGCTAAAGCACTATATTCCGCACCGGGTTGTCATAATTTCTGATGAGGCAGATCCGGGTTTTCCACACCTGGCAGGCAAACCTCCTACAAATCCGGCGTCCATTTACCTCTGCCGCAATTATACTTGCCTGCATCCGGTATTTACGGTAAATGACCTTATTTCCCTGATAAACAAGGCACAGGGAGGGTAATTAATTTCCCGTTAATGCAATAAACCAACCTTACTTATCGTTAGAATTTCTACCCTGTAAAATATCCTTTGATTCTAAAAAAATAAATATTAACGTTGTGTCAGAGAATAGTTCAAAATATTATATTTGCCAATACCTCTTAAGTGTTAAGTGTATGAAAATGAAAAGCCTTTACTACGCCGTTGTTGCAGTAGCCTGCTTGTCCTTGTTAGCCAGCTGTGGCTCATCCAAGAAAAGCAAAGGAGGCGGGTCTGGTGTGCCCGCTGATGGACAGGTGCATGGCATTTCTCCGGGAAACAAGTACTCCTTGCCAAAACCTCCCGGTATGGTTTTTATTCCACAGGGCACATTCCATATGGGTCCTAGCGATGAAGACCCTGCATTTGCATTCAGTGCAAGAAACCGTTCTGTGTCTATAAGTGGTTTTTGGATGGATGCCACTGAAATTACCAATAACGAATATCGCCAGTTCGTTTATTGGGTTCGTGATTCTGTCGTTGCCCGCAACCTTGGGTATGTAAAAGCCGGTGCTGATGGTGAAGAACATGTAGACTGGGCTAAAATGAAAACAATTAAGTACGGCGATCCTAAAGTGGTAGAACAACTTGCAGGAACACCTCTTATTCTGTCTCCCGAAGACAGGATCAATGGTAAAAAAGAATTTGATGTTTCTAAGTTTGTTTATCATTCTGAGATTCATGATTTGAAGGAAAATGCTAAAAGAGAAAATGCCGGCAAACCCCGTTCAAAATTTATCGTAAAAAAAGATATTCCTATTGCTCCCGATACATTGTGCTGGATACGTGACTTTGCGTATTCCTACAATGAACCAATGACCAAACGATATTTCTCACACCCGGCCTTTGGAAACTACCCCGTTGTAGGTGTAAGCTGGAAACAGGCAAACGCCTTCTGTGAATGGAGAACACATCTCCTGAATGCTTACCTGGATGGTAAAAAAAG
Organism: Chitinophagaceae bacterium; assembly: GCA_035318845.1. Taxonomy (GTDB): domain Bacteria; phylum Bacteroidota; class Bacteroidia; order Chitinophagales; family Chitinophagaceae; genus JJ008. The sequence goes on along the minus strand of DATHDV010000079.1, from coordinate 9,905 downwards.
AGCACAGGAATCAGATTTCCGCCTGCCTACAGAAGCACAGTGGGAATATGCAGCCCGCGGTGGCCGTTCTCAATCTATGTTCCCCTGGGGTAATTATTATCTGCGTAATAAAAAAGGATGCCTGATGGCCAACTTCAAACCAGGCCGTGGCAACTATCCTGAAGATGGTGGTTTCTATACTGTGCGTGCCGATTCTTACTGGCCCAATGATTATGGCCTGTATTGCATGTCAGGTAATGTGGCTGAGTGGACTTCTACAATTTATTATGAAGGCCGTAATAACTTCCAGCATGATATGAACCCCGATGTTCGCTGGAATGCAAAAGATGATGATCCCCCGCTTATGAAGCGTAAAATAATCCGTGGTGGAAGTTGGAAAGATGTAGGCTATTACCTGCAAACAGGTACCAGCACTTACGATTACCAGGATTCAACCAAATCTTATATCGGTTTCCGTTGTGTAATTGATTTACCCGCCGCACCGAGTAAAGGGAAGAAACGCAAATAATTAAATTGAACCAATTCTAAAATAATACTGAGAGGGCAACTAAAAAAACTTGTCCTCTCATTTTTTCCACCTTTTTCTTTATATTTTAATACTTTAAAAACCACAAAAAAATCCGATTATGGCAGCAGCAATTCCATCAAGAGTAAGCAAATGGGTAGACGTAGGCGTATCATTCGGCGCCGCGCTTGTAATATGGGGCGCACTCCGAAAAATTACACATGCTCCCGATGCTGATACCTGGCTGTGGATAGGTCTTTCCACAGAAACATTAATTTTTACAACGTATGGTATTTTATATGCCGTTTACCCGGCTATCAAGGATACCACTCATGATGAAGAGCAATTTGCGGTTGCCGGTGAAAAAGCAAGAAAAGGTTTTGCCTCCATGGACAAGATGTTGTTGGAAGCAGACATTACACCTGACACCATGAAGAGGTTGGGTGAGGGTTTCAAACAACTGAATACAACGGTAGGTGGAATGAATAATATCAACGACTCTATCGATGCTACCAGCGATTTTGCTGCCAAAACAAGAGAAGTTACCGGTCATTTAGATAAAGTAAAAGACGCTTATATTTCAGCAGCTGATTCAGTAGGCGCTTTTAACCAGGCTACGGATAGTGCTAAAACATTCCATGAGCAAATACAGGTACTTACTAAAAACCTTTCTTCGCTGAATACCATTTATGAACTGGAACTGCAGGAAAGCAACAACCACCTGAAAGCATTGAATGCATTCTATGGCAAACTTTCTGAAACATCTGCTTCTATGCTGAACAGTGCTGAAGATGCCCGGAAAGTGCAGGATCAGATCGGTCATTTAGCTACCAACCTGGGACGCCTGAATGGCATTTATGGTAACATGCTTACCGCAATGCAGGGTCGCAACTAAAACTAATAAGAAGGTAAAACGAACTGTATCCGTGATTTTAGAAAATCGCTATTACTTAAATTAAAAACCACAATTCTTCATGTCTTTACCTAAAGAACCGCGGCAGAAGATGATCAATATCATGTACCTGGTACTGACAGCGCTACTGGCGCTGAATGTATCATCGGAGATCCTCAATGCCTTTAAAACGGTAAACAATAGTTTGATAAACTCTAATAATCAAACCAATTTATCAACGGGTCAGATTTTTAAATCGTTAACCGATAAAATGACCAAACCTGAATATCAGGATAAAGCCAGGATCTGGCATCCTATTGCAAAAGATATCATCGACTATGCTAACGAGGCGAACGCAAAGATCGAGACCATGAAAATGGAGCTCATGCTGGCTGCAGGCGGAAGTAAGACAGACGGTTCAGGATTTAAAGACGATCAACTGGATGCCGCTACAAGAGTTTTTGTGAAGAAAGGAAGAGGAAAAGAACTACTTCAGTTATTAAAAGATTTTAAAGACAAAACATTAAAAAGAGATACAGCTATTAATGCTCAGTTTGCAAATTCACTTCCTATCAATCTTGATAAGCCTAAGTCATCGACAGGTGATAATAAGAAGAATTGGGAAGAATCCTATTTCCATATGGTTCCTACTATTGCAGCGCTTACCATACTTTCCAAATTTCAAAATGATATCAAGGTTTCAGAGAACAAAGTAGTAACGTTCTGCCACCAGAAAGTTGGAGAAGTTGAGGTCCAGCAGGATGCTTTTGCAGCGTTGGCAGTTGCCAATGCGAACTATGTATTACCTGGCCAGGAGATCGAAGTGACTGCTGGTGTGGGTGGATTTAGCACTAAAGTTTCTCCAATCATTAATATCAATGGAACCAGCCCTGCATTGGGGCCTGACGGAGCTGCTCATTATAAATTCAATGCAAGTGGATTGGGAGAGCATACGATCCCGGTATCTATTACTTATACCGATCAAAATAATGTTAAACATACCGAGGAGAGGCCAATTAAATATACTGTTGGTCAATCCAATGCGGCTGTTCAGCTTGATAAAATGAATGTATTATTTATTGGAGTTGATAATCCTATAACAGTATCAGGCAGTGGAGATGCTGATCGACTGGTGATAACAGCTGCCGGCGGAGGTGCAGTACTTTCAGGTTCTGGTGCAAAGAGAACCGTTAGAGTAAATAATGAGAATGAAGATTGCATTATCAGTGTAAAAACGCCTGATGGTAAAATTACACCAGTAAAATTCCGGGTTCGTTCTATTCCTGACCCCACGCCTTATGTTGGCCAGGTTAAAAGCGGAGATATGTCTGCTTCAGCTTTTAAAAGCCAGGCGGGTGTAAGGGCGATCGTCGATAATTTTTTCTACGAAACACAATTTAATGTAACCAGTTTCCGTATTACAGGGGATGGTGACGGGTTTGATGAAGGCGTTCAAGAGGCGACTAATTCCGGGGCAGCGTGGAAAGAGGCTGCAAAAATAATTAATAAGTGTCGGGCGGGTTCCTTCGTAACAATTGAAGATATCCGGGCTGTTGGTCCTGATGGCAGGACCCGCAAACTGACGCCGATGATTTTTAACTTAAGATAAATTTTTAGCAATGATAAAGCATGTTAAACTGATTTTATTACTGACACTTTTTAGTGGGATAGTGATGAATGCTGACGCACAGCGTCGTGGCAGGAGCAGAAACCAGCCTAACAATAATACAACCCCTGCTACTACGGATACAACCCGACCACAACAGGTTAATAATAACCTGGCGCCGACAAATTATAATCCATACGGCAATACTCCCATAGAATTAGCTCCATCAACAGGTGGGTTTGGAGATACTATAAAAAGATCACTGGTAATGGATGGCGCTTATGAAAAAAACATTTCTGACCGTACTCCACTGGTATATGAATTTTTACGTGCAGACGACGCTTTATTTACAGAGAGAGTATGGAGAGAGATCGATATAAGAGAAAAAATGAACCAGGTTTTTCGTTATAAATCAGAAGATAATAATGGCGACCAGCGGTTTATCACCATACTGGTAAAATCTATAAGAGATTCCCTGAGAAAAGGAGTAGCTATGGCATATAACGCAGATGATGACAGGTTTACCACGCCACTTGATTCGGCCCAGTTTGAAAGAATATTAAGTGGCGGAAGCCAGTGTGATACTAATGCTGTTTATGGCGACTTTAACGACCCAACAAGAATCACAAAATATGTAGTTTCCTGCGATAATCTGAACCCCGACGCTATTGTTAAATTCAGACTTAAAGAAGATTGGGTTTTTGACCGTGAATCAAGCCGTATGTTTTGCAGAATTATCGGGATCGCACCGTTAAAGACAATAATGGGTATTGATAAAAAAACTGAGCGGGGTGCCACACCCATGTTTTGGGTCTATTATCCTGCTTTAAGGCCGATGCTGGCTAAATATGAAGTGTATAACCCCAAGAATATGGGACAAAGCAGGATGACATGGGAAGAGCTGTTTGAGAGCCGCATGTTCAGCAGTTATATCGTTAAATCAACCTTGGATAACCCTCAAAACAAGTATATCAGGAACTATGTTAAAGACCCCATTCTTGCCCTTCTGGAAGGAGATAATATCAAAGAGAAGATCTTCAACTATGAGCAGGACCTATGGTCATACTAAGACAAGATTTATTGTTAAAATAAGTATTTTCAAGAGCCCCCTTTACGGGGCTTTTTTATTATCAAAATATTTCAGGCTGAATCAATAAAAAAGTTTTGAAAATCGTAAAAGTCCTATAGGAAAATTGGATAATTGTCGTATTTTCGTCTCGGTTTTTCATAGGATATTGGATTTTAAAAACGGGGCTGGATTTCTATCCTGGCCCCATTTTTTTTTAGCCCCCTGCCCCCCGAGAGGGGGTTCTCAGACCCCGATAATATAAACAATCTTTTACGCTGCGAAGTAGCCGGTAATAATCTTTGTTTTTGTTTTTCCTACCAGTTTTATTAGTTGTTCTTCACTGGCTTCTCTTATTTTCTTTACCGACTTAAATTCCTTCAACAAGAGATCAGCAGTGGCTTTTCCTATTCCGGGAATTTGCTCCAGTTCATTGTTAAATGCCCCTTTGCTTCTTTTCTGCCGGTGAAAAGATATGCCGAAACGATGCACTTCATTCCTTATGCGGCGGATGAATTGCAGGCTATCGCTGTTATAAGAGAGTTTCAGCGAAGAAGAATCACCACTGAAAAAAAGCTCTTCCTCGTTCTTGGCAAGACCAACCAGCGTCATCTGTGCTTCAAGGCCCAGCTCGGTTACGGCCTCAATTGCCGAGCTCAGCTGTCCCTTACCACCATCAATGATCACCAATTGTGGTAATGAGGATCCCTCATTTACTAATCTTTTATAACGCCGGTAAACGGTCTCTTTCATAGAGGCGAAATCATTAATGCCTTTTACAGTCTTAATATTAAAATGCCGGTAATCCTTTTTGCTTGGTTCTCCGTTCCTGAAACAAACCATCGCCGATACCGGATAACTTCCCTGGAAATTTGAATTGTCGAAACATTCTATATGAACAGGTAGTTGCGGCAGTTGCAGATCATGTTGCAGTTGTTCCAGCAGTTTCAGTTTATCCGTACCCTTTGTATTTAAATGCAGTCGTTCTTTACTTTTCAGTTCCTCTATAAAATGACGGGCATTTTTTTCGGAGAGCTCCAGGAGTTTCTTTCTGTCCCCGCCTTTCGGCACGGTTATCTTTATTTCGTTTTTTGGATATTCTACCGGAAAAGGGACAATGATCTCGGCAGCATCACTATTGAAAGTAGTTCTTAGTTGTGCAACAGAGAAACTGAGTATCTCTTCTGCAGATTCATCGAGATGAGATACTACTTTATTGGTCTGTGTCTGTATGATAGCCCCATTACGAACCATCAGGAAATTGACATAAGCGATCTCATTCTCTTTTAAAATGGAAAAGACATCCATATTGCCGGCCCTTGCATTGGCTACAACCGACCGGGACTGGTAGTTCTCCAGGAATTCAATTCTCTTTTTTACCAATGCTGCTTTTTCAAAGGCCAGGGAAGCCGAGTAATCTTTCATCTCCTTTTTGAAATAGCGGATAACAGGTGCAAGGTTCCCGCGGAGCAGGTTTTTTAAAAGGGTAAGGTTTTCGTTATAGTCTTCTTTTGTCTGCAAGTTTTCACAGGGACCTTTACAATTACCCAAATGATATTCGAGACAAACTTTAAACTTACCTTTTTTAATATTATTATCAGTAAGGTTCAATGAACAGTTTCGCAACTGGATCGTTTGTTTGATGAACTCCAGTAACTCCCTTACTTTTTTTACAGAAGTATACGGTCCAAGATATTCTGATCCATCCTCTATTTTTTTCCTGGTCAGGAAAACCCTTGGGAAGGGCTCTTTTTTTATAACGATATACGGATAGGTCTTATCGTCTTTGAGGTTAATGTTAAACCGGGGCTGAAATTGTTTTATTAACGTATTCTCCAGTAAGAAAGCATCCTGTTCTGAATTAACAATGGTGAAATCGATCCTGGCAATACGCTGTACAAGTTCATGTGTTTTGTAACTGGTAAATGTTTTGGTAAAATAGGAGCTAACTCTTTTACGCAAATGTTTGGCCTTTCCCACATACAACAATTCATTATGGGCATTAAAATATTTGTAGATGCCGGGCTGAGCGGGAATGGTTTGGACAATATGTTGAAATTCTGAAACGTTCATTGATCATAGTCTTCATTCCAAATAACTTTCACCGTTGTGGTTTTTTCCGGCTTGCCCGGTTTTTGTAATGTAGTAGCAACCTGGAAACTCCTGTCCATCTGCCACAGTAAATTTTGTTTCATAAAACTATCCCTGTTGCTGATCACCCGGTCGATGATAATACTATTCACTTTATCCCCGGAGCCGGTATTGAGGGTAACCAGTAATTCCTGTTTTTGTATTTCTTCTTTGGCCGGATCTTCTGGCGTATAGGTTATAATAAACCGGTTGATCGTTTCATCTAATATCGTTTCCTCTTTATAACTTTTTGCCACTTTTTTATCAGACAGATCAGGGATGGAAAGAAAATCTTTTGCGGCTGCACGGAATTCTTCTCTGGGTATATAAATGGTATCAGGGGGAAGGCTGTCGGTTTGCACGATCTTTATAATAGGATATAATGATGTATCGACATGTGCGACCTGGTTTTCAATAAGCGATAAAGCGGAAATGAATTTTTTTTCCGGTTCTTTCTTTTTTGATTTGCAGGCCGGTAAAACCATTATAAAAGGGAGGAGCAGTGCAAAATATTTATTCATACCCAAAATTAACTGAAACCATACCTAAAATAAATATCCTGTCTTACTGGAGACAGGATATTTATAAACGGCAGTTAATGTCGGTCTTATTTGTTGAGCATTACGCCCAGTTTCAAGCCAAAATCAAACAAATGTTCCTTGAAGGGATATTTTGCTACATAACTTGATTTTAACTGATATCGTACCTGCGGGCCAATTCTCCAGTTGATATTGCCGGTCGAAACACCCGCATATATCTCAAAACCTGTACTCATATTCCATTTGCGGGAAAGAGAAGGCACCTGAGCATAATTTTTATAATCGGTTGTGAGAAGATAAGCCCGGTCACTCAATAAAAATGTTGGCTGAACAGTGGCGATGACTCCCAATTGAGTTTTACTGTTGCCGGATAGTTTTAATTCTACTCCAACAGGAACTGAGGCTGAAAAATAAAAATTTCTTAACCAATCAGCCTTACTGCCGTTGGTGTTGTTGCGGTAATTGGAAATAGTGGAAACGGAATTGGCACCACCTCCAGTATTGAGCGCAATAGTTGCCACATCGCCTGTTGAATAGGAAACCCTGATATCATATTTGCTTACATTAAATTGTAAACCTGCTAAGATCTTAAGGCTTTTTGAAAGGGGATACCCGGCATTAAATCCTAATTGGATACCTATATCAGGTTTATGTGTAACAAGGCTGTTGATATCAGCAACGGATGTATAATAATTGTTGGCATTGTTATTAGCCGGCGCAGAATTAATGAATGCTTTATTCTCGGATAACTTACGATAACTGATGGTTGGAGAAATAAAAACTTCCCACGATAATTTTTTACCGTTGCGCTGATGTTGGTAGGAATTTACAACACTTTCAATGCTCAACGGGTAAACGTCTTTCTTTTCATTGGCCGGTAATTTATCAGCTTCTTTTTCTTCAGCAATTCTATTTTCTGAGCTCACCGGACTGCTATTTTCTGCCTTGGTTAAAGTTTCATTGCTTACCGGCTTTTCGTGAATTGCTTGTTTGTTGTAAGCAATAACAGGTTTGGCGGGTAATTCAATTTGTACGGATGCTGATGAAATTATAACAGGTTCATTTATGTTTGTCAAGACAGGTGTAACAGTATTTTTCTCAGATTCATTATTATAATCAGTAACATCGTTATCGTTGCCGGTAATAAACAAATTCTCATTCAGCTTGTCGGCAGTTGTAACAAAATGAGTTTTATTGTCGGCTGGTTTATTAGCGGCGATAAGTATCGGGGTTTTTGTAATTTTTTGTTCTGTTGGTTTATTTTGGGAAACAGCAGTTGAGTTATAAGATATAGGACCATTATTCCTGACTGAAGGGCTAAGCATTACCCAGGTTACAATTCCGGCTGTAAGTAACAGCACCGTAAGGCCAAGTCCATACCAGCGTCTGCGTGTATGCAGGGCATGATGAACGTTCTTCCATACTTTTTCAGACGGGAACATCCGGTATTGATCAGCATTTTGCTTTACAAACTGTTCAAAATCCCTGTTATTAAAATTATTCTCCATAACCAGTCACCAATTTGGGTACGTTTTAATTTATCATTGACCCGATGCGGTCAGCCAATCCTTTTGTTGTTTTGGTTTTTGTAGTATTCTTTTACGGATCAAAATATCTTCCAGCATTGCTTTTGCTCTTGTGTACTGACTCCGGCTGGTGCTTTCTTCAATATCCAGCATATTGGATATTTCACGATGGCTGTAGCCTTCAACAGCATACAAGTTTAATACGGTCCGGTATCCAAGCGGCAGCAACCTGATACATTCAACTACCTGCTTGGCCTGGATGATGGCCGGCACACTTTCCTCTCTCACCAGCACCCCCGTAGCATGAATGATGTCCACACTTTCATTAAACTTCTTGTTCTTCTTCAGGATATTGATGCAGGTATGAACGACTATCCTGCGAATCCATCCTTCAAATGCTCCCCGGTTCTCAAAAGTGTGTATCTGTGAAAAGACCTTAATAAAACCTTCCTGTAACATATCCTCGGCATCCTCCCTGTTATGAGCAAAACGATAGCAAACGGCCAGCATTTTTGGACTATACCTGTTGTATAGTTCCCGCTGAGCGTTGGCATCGTTGCTTAAACATCCTCTTAATATGGCTTCCTCCGTCATAACTGCCTTTGGTTGCCTGTAATTTAGACAATTATTCTGAACCAATGCTGCACAGAAATGTAAAAACTAAGTAATGACCCCCCCAAAATAGGTGTTCAGCAGGCTTTGGATTCCAGGTTTTTACGATTTGGGGGTAACAAAACAGGTTTTCCGATCCTGATCAACCTGCAAGCATTGGTAAAAGAGATCAGTTATATATTACCAACGGAGTTCCTGAAACCGGGTTTTTGATGATGGTTGTTTTTATCCCAAAAACTCCTGCAATGAGTTCTTCTGTAAGAATAGCTGAAGGGTTTCCCTGTGCAGCTATTTCGCCATCTTTAAAAAAGAATAATTTATCAGCGAATTGTATAGCAAGATTAATATCGTGTATCACTACCACGAGGATGGTATCGGCTTTTGTAAACTCTTTGGCTATTTGTAAAAACTCCTGCTGGTAATTTATATCGAGGCTTGTCAATGGTTCATCTAAGAATAAATATCTTGTACCTGCGATTGGTTTTTCCCAGATCTGCGCCAGCACCCTTGCAAATTGTACCCGTTGTTTTTCACCACCGCTTAAGGTCAGGTAATTTCTTTCCCGGAAAGACTGCAGGTTCATCCTTTCCATCACTTCATTGCAGATCGTCTCATCTTTTTTCCCGGGGTTGAATACAAAATGCGGATACCGTCCCATCATGACCACTTCATCTACCATTAAAGGGAAACTTAATTCCGGTTGCTGGCTCATAACAGCTCTTTGTTTTGCCAGTTCTTCTTTTTTTATCGACTCAATTTTTTTATCCCTGTAAAAAACATGACCCCGGTAACCATGAAGTTCTCCGCTGAATATTTTTAAGAAAGTGGATTTACCCGAACCGTTTGGACCCAGTATCATATTGAATTCGCCCGGATGGAATTCAGCGCTGACTCCACTAAGTATGGATTTTTTACCAATGCTGTATGATATGTTCTCTGTTCTAAGCATTGTATCCTCCTTTATGCTGCATCAGGTTGAAACGTTTTAGCAAAATGATGAACACCGGTGCACCTACAAGTGAAGTGATG
>DATHDV010000078.1:0-7886 GCA_035318845.1 Chitinophagaceae bacterium | reverse complement strand
TTCATCCGTCGTCATGGGTTTTTCCGTGATGACATTGAAACCCTTGTTCAGGGCTTTTACAATAAATTCATTGTGCGTTGCATCCACCGTAGTAACAATAATGTAATCCGCTTTTACATTATTCAGCATTTCATCAAAACTGCTGAAGATGGGGCAGTTCGTTTTATACACTTCTTTGGCACGGGCTGCCCTGCCGGGATTGATATCATACAAGCCCACGAACTCAACTACATTACCAAAGTTCTCAAGCAACTCTGTTCCCCAAAAACCTGAGCCACGATGACCGGTGCCGACCTGTGCCAGTTTTATTTTTCCTTCTGCCGGCATGGAAAAGGAATTGAAAGGATCAAGCATGAGTGCCGTACCGGTAAGGGCAGTGTTCTTTACAAATGTTCTTCGTTTCATAACTCATTATTTTGGTAAATGATTTATTTAAGTGCTTCAATGCGGAACCAATCAATATCTGTAAATCCTGCATCATTGGTAACTTTATTACGCAAACAAAACATCCCCAATTTGGCACCAACCCATTTTCCTGTTTTTGCAGTAAATGATTTATCAAACATTGTAAACTTCTCTCCGTTCTCACTAAAGCCAAAATGACAAATGCCACCTTTTTCCATTCTGATCTGTAAATAAAATACACTTCCATCAATTGGGAAATGTTTACCTGAAATCTCATTCTTATCCTTATCAGCATTTAAACATTCCCGGTAAACAGCATAGAACCCATCTTCACCTTTTACTAAAGAAATAAAAGCATAATCACTGCCAAGCATAATTAATCCGAATCGTTCATCAATAAACTTTGGATTGAAATTTACTTTCAAAGTCGCCTTAAATTCATCTGAAGGTAATTTTTGCCCAAGTATATTCGGCATATTCCATAAACTCCTAATGGAATCGGGCTGATAAACTGAAAACATTCTTAAAGTGCCGGAGGCCGTAGGAAAACCCCAACCTTCTTTAGGATTCGCCTGCCATTGCCATTGCAAACCAATTTTGTTCCCATTGAATTCATCAGATTCTGCCGGAGTAAGGATTGGATATGTTTTCCCAACGTTTGGTTTTTTATAAATGAGAACGGGCTCAGCTTTTCCATCACCATCCTTATCAACACCGATCACCGGCCAGTCATTGATCCATTTCATGGGTTGCAGGTGGACAACTCTTCCATACGCTTCTTTATCCTGGAAATGCAGGAACCAGTCCTCACCGGTTTGCGTTGTTACCCATGCACCCTGGTGCGGCCCATTGATCTGACTTTCTCCCTGGTCCATCACAACTTTTCTTTCATAAGGACCGTAAATATTTTTGCTGCGTAAAACAGTTTGCCATCCCGTGCTTACTCCGCCTGCCGGGGCAAAAATGTAATAGTAGCCATTTCGTTTGTAAAACTTAGGGCCTTCAATGGTAGGATCTTTTTCATGACCATCGTATACCATCACCGCATCGCTGATAACTTTTGTTCCTTCTTTGTTTAATTCTTTAACAACGATAATTGACTTGATGCCGGCGCGGCTGCCGGCAAAAGCATGAACGAGATAAACTTTTCCGTTATCATCCCACAATGGGCAGGGATCGATCAATCCTTTTCCTGATTCAACCATTACTGGTTCACTCCAGGGCCCAAGAATATTTTTTGATCTGATCAAATAAATACCAAAATCCGGATCGGGATAATAGATATAAAATTCTCCATTGTGATATCGGATACTTGGCGCCCAAACACCTCCCCCATGCTGAACTGTATCAAAATGTTCGTGAGGGGTCAGTCTTTTCAATGCATGACCGATCAATTCCCAGTTCACCAAATCTTTGGAATGAAGTATCGGTAAGCCTGGCACATGATTAAAACTGGATGAGATCATATAATAATCGTTACCCACTCTTATCGCATCGGGATCGCTATAATCAGCATGGATGATTGGATTTTTGTAAGTACCGTCTCCGTTATCTGCTACCCAGACTTTTGATAGGCTCTGTGTAATTGAGATTTGTGAAATGAAAAAAAACAAGCAAGCCAGGAAATTTTTTTTTGAACCACATAGACACATAGAAACATAGGCATTCACATAGAAGCAAATATCTATGTGTGTATTTTCTCTGTGCCCTATGTGTCTATGTGGTTCCATTAGTTTTACAACTCAACAACTTTTTTTTCTCTGTTGCTTTTATACGCCGCTTCGATCAGTTTGATCACTTTCATTCCGTCTTCAGCAGTTACCGGGACTTCTTTATTATTTCTCAGTGCATCATAGATACCATCATAATAGTCGCCATAATTTCCCCGCATTGAATCAACGAATCCCCTGATAATTTTCCCGTCTGCTTCAGTATGGAGAAATCCTTTTTGTGATTCCGGTTCTATACCCCAATCATCGCCGCCGGGTTTTTTATGAGCCTGCAGATCCGTTTCCTGTACATCTGTTTTGGGTTTGATGAATGAACCTTTTGTTCCGTGAAAAACATAACCCGGTAAAGCTTCTCTTACAAAATAGCTGGATTTCAATGTTACCCGGTGAGAAGGATAAAATAATTTCAGATCAAAATAATCATCCACTTTTGAACCGGGACGATTAATAGCAATATCTGCAAATATGGCATCCGGCATTCCGAAAAGTTGTAATGCCTGGTCGATCAGATGCGCACCGAGGTCATAAACACTTCCTACTGCAGGCGTAGGAGTTTCTTTATGTGCTTTATAACTTAATTCGGGAGTATACCTGTCATAATGGATCTCGGCATCGATGATCTTACCAAGCGCCCCTTCATCCAATATTTTTTTCACGGTTTTATAATCGCTGTCATAGCGCCGGTTCTGGTAAACGGAAAGTTTTACCTTTTTCTTTTTGGCAAGACCGATCAGTTCTTCAGCTTCTGCTGTCGTTGCCGTAAAAGGTTTTTCAACGATCAAATGCTTTCCCGCTTCAATAACTTGTTTTGCATAATCAAAATGTGTGACACTTGGCGTATTCACTATGACCAATTCAATATTTGGATCGGCTAATAATTCTTCCAATGAACGGAATGTTTTTACTCCCGGATATTTTTCCTGCGCCAGGTTCTTGGTTCTTTCCCATACGCCGTAAAAATTAAACCCGGGGTGTACAGAAATGAAGGGAGCATGAAATACCCAGCCGCTCATTCCGAAAGAACATAAAGCCGTGTTGATCGGTCTCATTGAATTTAGTTTTTAGGATCCCATCCTCTCAGCACATTCCAGGTCGTATATTTTTTTACTTCTTCAGCTGTTAATTGTTTTGCCCAATCTACTCTTTTCGATGGATCGGCCGAGGGTCCAAAATTGGCATACTCATAGTATCTCGTCGTTAAATGATTATCGGTATTATTCCATTTGCTCCATCCCTCTGTTTTTATATGGGCGCCGATATAACAATGCAAATAAGCTACGGCCGCATAAGGTCTCCAGGGCCTGCCCAATGAAACATTATGCAATGAAGTGTCGCCTGACAACTGGCACCAATCGAAAACAAAACCAAATTCATTTTCTTTCGGAGTGGATGCAGCCGTAACATGCGAATTCTTCTTGCTGTATATCCGGCATTTTCTGAACCAGGCCGTAGCGGATCCAAAAATAAAATCTGTTGTCCCTTCTATATAACAATCTTCGAAGTACTGCCTGCTTTTTTCGCTGTTAAGAAATAATACATCCTGGTTGCCCATGAAACGACAATTCCTGAATACCGCTTTATCTCCATCCGATTCTACTGCCACGGCCTGCCCGGCTGAAAACCCGGCGTCATTTTTAAAAGTAATATTCCATGCGGTAAAATTATCAGCCTTTATTTTAAAACTCCAGGATGTCCTTGTGTTGATCGTATCGCCTGAAGGGGAAACTTTTCCTGTATGATCATTCCAGGTAAATATGGTATTGGATGAATCTTCACCGGCTATAGTAATAAATTGTTGTAAAGAATCAATGAATAATTTTTCCCGGTAGATCCCCTTTTTTACAATAATGGTCACCGGCTTTGTATTTTGTTTGGGAATAGAATAGATAGCAGCCTGCACCGTTGTGAAATTCCCGCTTCCGTCCTTTGCCACCGTAATTTCTTTACCCCGTTTTTTTTCATAAGGAAATATCCTGTTGAGGAACCTTTCCATCAAATAAACCGTTGAGTCAAACCAGGGGTCAAATAAAAGGAATGGATGCGGTGAGCCGTCAAAGGTTCTTACTTCAGAATAAATTTTATTTTGTTTGAGCACAGCAATGAAATCTTCCCGGCCGGCATGCATTCTTGCTACAGCACTATTGATGAATTGTGTGGGTGGCGTATGTTTTCCTACATGTGTTAACGGAGCCGCCTGTTTCCACAAGTCCGGGTTCTCCGTTTTCGAATAACCAAACCAATACGTGGCGGAAGATGTCCTTTTAGAATCATCACCTTCTCCCGATTCGGGATGAATGAATGCGAGTGTTCCATCCAGGTCTATAACTGCATTCACGATGCTTGAAAAATTCTTATAACCGCCATCGCCTTCAAATTCTTTCATCGTATTGGTAGCTCCCATAAAAGCTGCCAGTTCTCCGCCGGCAGAATGACCCGAGGCAACAATTTTGTTGATATCAATATTATATTTCTGTGCATTCTTCCGGGTCCAGCGGATAGCTGTTTTAATATCATATATAGCAGCGGGGTATAATGCTTCAGTAGAAAGCCTGTACTCGGGAGTTATACAAACAAAACCTTTTGCTGCCAGTTGTTGCAATAAAGGATAATGCATTGCTTTATTACCGCTTCTCCATCCACCGCCATGTATAAAAAGAATGGCGATCCTTTTACCAGGAGTTCTTTCCTTTGGATAAAAGACATCAAGCTTCAGGTCTCTTTCTTTTGTTTTGGAGTAAACAATATTTTTCTCTTCTGTTATATAATTATAAGAAGTTTCATTGACCAGCCTGATGTTCGGATAATTTTTTACCTGTTTATTATATTCATTCAGCAGGTTATAGGAAGTATCTCTTGTACCTGTGATCCCGGCCCTGGATTGACATTTACCAGCCTCCCGGCAAAAAAGAAAGGCAAATATGAAAGCAAAAAATCTCATTATTTCTGGTGATGTCCGGGTTTCAATATTTCTCGCAGCGTTCGCTGCGAAGCAACGGCGTCCCGATAGCTATCGGGATTGCGTTCTTTATCTCTTTGTCCCGCCTAAGGCGGGATGAAACCAAAACCGGACATTAGCTTATTTCTTAACAGGAGGAACATATATTCTTTCTGTCAGTTCAATTTTCAATTCTTTTAGTTCTTTTAAAATGAGTTCGGCGATCCATCTTGCACCCAGTTCGGTAAAATGCGTATTATCGTCTCTTCCATCCGGGTAATTGGGATGCTCGCCTTGTTTCAATTGCATGAATAATAATTTTGAATCGCTCTTACCCATTTGCTGGTAAAGTTCCCGGCTCTTTGTATCCAGGTCGATGAACAAAACTTTTTCTTTTGCAGCAACTTCTTTTACATAAGCTGAATACTCTTTATGTGTTTCCAGTGCAGTACCTGACGTATCGAATTTCCTGCGACTCACCGGTGTCAATAAAATAGGGGTGGCTCCTTTTTCTCTTGTTTCTTTTACAAACCTTGTAAGGTTCATCCGGAAAGTATCAGGGGTAGCATATCGCTCTTTTTTATCCGGTGATTCATCATTATGTCCAAACTGGATAAAGACATAATCACCCGGGCCAGCTTCATCATAAATGGATTTCCATAAACCTTCGCTGATAAATGTCTTGGTGCTCCGTCCGTTCTTTGCACGGTTTACAACGGTCACTGTTGAATCCCAGAAATAAACAAAGGGCATTCCCCATCCCGTTTCAGGGTAAGCTTTTGTTTCTTTGATGCTCATGGTGGAATCACCCGCCAAAAAGATCTTTATTTTCTTTTTATCCATGGGTAAACAAAAGGAAAGAAAGAAAAAACAAGTGGCAAAAAATATTTTTTGCATGATCGTTATTTTTTATTTACCAGGCTATTAAGATACACTTCAATATTGGTATAATTCTTATCCAGTTTGTATTGCGATGCATCATGGGCATCTGCCGGGTTCAATCCTTTCTTTACTTCCCAATCATCAGGTATCCCGTCTTTATCATTATCAGCTGGCGCAGGTAATGACCGCAGCGCCGGCCATGCATTCACGGTGAGTTCATAAGCAGTGCCATGCGGTAATGCTCCCTGTACATCAATAAAATTACCTGTTCGGTTTATTACATCATTGATGATCCTTTTATCCAATGTATCTCTCCTGTAACTGGCGCCAACCCATTTCATCACATCTTCATAAGCTTCTTTAGCTGATTGGGAAGCGATCGCTTCAGCAGGAAATTCTTCGGCTGCTACCGTTTCTTTTTTATCAGCATCTGTCCCTCCATTGCCCATATGAATACCTGACCAGTTATTACTTGTTACATCTTCAGCTTCATCCACATAATTCCCATTCACATACCATTTACCAAAACCGATCGTTTCATTTTTACCGGGATTACAAATACGGGATCTTACACTCTTACTGGTGTTCGGGCCATACTTGAAATAATTATCGATGATATTATAGTTGCCCCCTTCTCCTGCATAGATATTATTGCTTCCCCAGTTATAAATAACATTATTCCTGTAATCCGCAAACTCTGTTGGCGTATGACGGATACCATTGAAACGTGGACAACGATTATTGCAATGTGCAAACAAATTATGATGTGCCGATAAATGCAATCCGCCCCAGATGGCGCCATAACCATGATGTTCATAATCTTTATCGCCTGTTTCAAAGTGATAAGAATAATTCAGTGGTTCGGAGATCATATTCCATTGCAGGGTAGTACTGTCACCGGCATACACAGAAAAAACTTCATCCGTACTCCAGCTCAAACTGCAATGATCTATGATGATATTTTTCCGGCGGATACCGCCAAATGCATCATCACCGCCATTGCCATCCACCATACCGCCTTTCTGGTATTTATCTCCCATGCGGAAACGGAGATAACGTACAATAATATTATCACCGCCAAGGCTCACGGGATTATCAGCTAAGCAGATCCCATCACCGGGAGCTGATTGACCGGCAATAGTTACATCTCCACGTATATTGAGTTTTGTATCCAAATGGATCGTACCCGAAATGGAAAAAACAACAATGCGTTTTCCTTTTGCTTCGGCTGCTTCCCGGAAACTTCCCGGGCCATTGTCATTTAAATTTGAGACTATGAAGATCTTTCCGCCACGGCCCCCGCTTGTGTATTTGCCAAACCCTTCAGCTCCGGGAAATGCGATGGCTGTATTATCAACGACCTTTTCAGATGTCAGGACCAGCGATTGCTGGGCACAGGCCATAAATAAGAGGGAACAAATTCCATTTAATATCAACAGGGATCTTTTCATTCTTTTATCTATTACTGACGAGATTAAGAAAGTAAGGCTGCATTAAAGCAGCCTTATTATTTAAAAAACATACATGAGAAAAAAATCAATAACCCGGGTTTTGACTCAGGTTATAATTAGCATCCCTTGCCGGCTGCGGTATGGGTAATAACTCACCCTTACCTGTCACATATCCTGTTGCATACCTGCCTACCGGTGAATTGGTACCGGCGGCAACGATAGAAACATTTATCCAGTTCACACTCGTTGTACCGGAAGGTGTTGCTGCCGGTGCGGTCTTGTACATTGAAGTCCTGTATATACCTCCTATATTATTATCATCCGAAGTTGTACCGGTATTTACATACACCCTGAAGGGCAGGTTAACAGTGAGTGAATAGGAAGGATAGCCGGCCATATAAGTTGGGTCGACCATGGGAGCCGCCATGGCAGTTGGATTAACAGTCGGGGCAAGCGTACCCATCCTGGTCATATTTGCACGGA
>DATHDV010000077.1:0-6305 GCA_035318845.1 Chitinophagaceae bacterium | reverse complement strand
CGACAGCAATACTTTTAAACCGGGATTACGTTTTTTAAGCAGGACAAGGTTGCGGATGGTGGTGCTGTCACGGGCATTGGATACATACAACCTGTTTTCTTTTAAATGACAAAAGCTGAAAATGATCTGTGTTAATTTTTCAACCGGGAAGCTATCCAGGGTATAAGGATCCCCGGCATAATAGGCTATGACTTCCATTTTTTCTCTTTTACCGGCACTCATTTTACCACGCTGTGCCAGCATCCTCGCCGGGTAAAATAATACCAGTAGAATTAAAACCAAAAACCTGCTCATTATTTATTTTATTTCATTAATCACTTTCTTCCAGGTGCAAATGCTGGTGATGTGCCCCTGCCGCTATGTGTAATGCAAAACACATTATGGCTGTATCCTTCAGAATATTGACCAGTGCCAGTTGCTGCATGTCTTTGGCTCCCGCATGCAGGTAGTTGGGTACATGAATTGTCAAAATGAAAACGACCAGCAAGGCTGCGAGCAGGTAACCTGTAAATTTTACGAATTGGTTGGTTATAAAGGACAAGCCAACCAGGATGAACGCAGTCCCAACAAAATAGGCCCATTTAATTCCGCCAACCAATGAGATCGGTACATACACCACCAGGTCGCGGGGATACATAAAATGAAAAATTCCAAAAATAATAAGCACCACGGACAACAAATAAATTGCTATCCGGGAAATGATGTGATAATGTTTCATAACTAAAAATTTGGAATAAGATAGGTATGTTGACCCTGCAAAATTATGATTTTAATCTTCCTGCTGTACGATGCCCTTAATCCATTTGGTTGGATATAAAGACTTGTTTACCGGTAAGAGGGGCTAAAACCGGTAACCGCTATGTATTATCACTTTGCAAATTGTGACCTGATAACATTCAACGCACCTCCTGCCTTGAACCAGCCGATCTGTGGTTCATTATAAGTGTGATTCGCTATAATAATATCCATTGTCCCATTGGCATGGTTCAGGATAACCGTTAATGGCTGACCGGGTGTAAATGTTGTGAGGCCAATAATATCGATACTGTCATCTTCCAGTACTTTGTCGTAATCTTCTTTATTGGCAAAAGTAAGTGCAAGCATTCCCTGTTTCTTCAGGTTGGTCTCATGAATTCTTGCAAAGCTTCTTACTAAAATAGCTCTTACCCCCAAATGTCTTGGTTCCATGGCAGCATGTTCTCTTGACGAACCTTCACCATAATTCTCATCCCCCACTACTACACTGCCGATCCCCGCTGCTTTATAAACCCTTGCAGTAACAGGCACGGGGCTATATTCACCAGTCAGTTGATTTTTTACTGAATCTGTTTTTTCATTGAAAAAATTAATAGCACCGATAAGCATATTGTTACTGATATTATCAAGATGTCCCCGGAATTTTAACCAGGGCCCGGCCATCGAGATATGGTCAGTGGTACATTTCCCTTTTGCTTTTATTAAAAGTTTTAATCCTTTGAGGTCGGTGCCTTCCCATGCCTTAAAAGGTTCAAGAAGTTGAAGACGTTTTGAATCAGGTTTTACTACTACGGAGACTTTGCTCCCATCTGCAGCAGGAGCCTGGTAACCGGCATCACCCACATCAAAACCTTTGGGTGGTAATTCAAAGCCGGTAGGTTCCTCCAGCATCACTTCTTCACCTTTTGCATTCTTCAATTTATCTTTTAGCGGGTTGAATGAAAGAGTTCCTGCCATGGCCAATGCAGTTACTAATTCCGGCGAACCGACAAAAGCATGCGTGCTGGAAAGTCCATCATTTCTTTTTGCAAAATTCCTGTTGTAAGAAGTAACGATGGTGTTCTTTCGGTTTGGATCATCAATATGCCTTGCCCACTGCCCGATGCAGGGACCACAGGCATTGGCCAGGACCATGCCGCCAACATTCTCAAATTCTTTGATGAATCCATCTCTTTCTATGGTAAACCGAACCTGCTCACTGCCCGGGGTGATCGTGAAATCAGAAACTGCTTTTAATCCCTTGCTCATCGCATCTTTTGCAATGGATGCGCTGCGGCTGATATCTTCATAAGATGAATTGGTGCAGGAGCCGATCAATGCAACTTCTATTTTATCAGGCCACCCGTTTTTTTCCGCTACTTCTTTTAATTTGGAAATTGGGGTAGCCAGGTCAGGAGTAAATGGACCATTGAGATAAGGCTCGAGTGTATTTAGATCTAATTCCAGTAACTGGTCATAATAATTCTTTGGATCTGCATATACATCTGCATCGGGACGAAGATGGTCTTTTATTTTATCAGCCATCTTAGCCACTTCTTCACGGCCTGTTGCTTTTAAATAATCACTCATCTTTTCATCGTAAGCAAACAAAGAACAGGTGGCTCCTATTTCAGCGCCCATATTACAAATGGTTCCTTTTCCTGTGGCGCTTAAACTATCAGCACCATCCCCAAAATATTCAATGATAGCCCCGGTACCTCCTTTCACGGTGAGTTGTCCCGCTACCCATAGGATCACATCTTTAGCCGATGTCCATCCGCTTATTTTACCAGTCAATTTTACGCCGATGATCTTTGGCATTTTCAATTCCCATGGCAGACCCGCCATTACATCCACAGCATCTGCACCACCAACACCTATTGCGATCATTCCCAAACCACCTGCATTGGGAGTGTGTGAATCTGTTCCGATCATCATACCGCCGGGGAATGCATAATTTTCAAGTACTACCTGGTGGATAATGCCGGCGCCGGGTTTCCAGAAGCCGATCCCATATTTATTGGAAATGGAAGCGAGGAAATCATATACTTCACGGTTTGTTTCCAATGCAAGTTGCAGATCTTTTTTAGCACCGATCTTAGCCTGTATCAGATGATCGCAATGAACGGTGGAAGGAACAGCAACCGTAGAACGGCCTGCTGTCATGAATTGCAATAAAGCCATCTGTGCCGTTGCATCCTGCATGGCAACCCTATCCGGGGCAAAATCCACATAATCTTTTCCACGTACATGCGGTTGGCTGGCAGGATTGGATAAATGAGAGTATAATATTTTCTCGGACAATGTTAAAGGCTTATTGACTATTTTCCGGGCTGCGGCTATTTTACCGGGCATTTCAGCGTACACTTTTTTGATGAGATCGAGGTCGAATATCATTCGGTTGATTTTGAAGGTTGGTGTCAAATAAGTCAAATGAGGTCAAATGGGTCAAATAGGTCATTTGCGAAGAGCTAATATGACTTATTTGACCTTTATGACTTACTGACCGTAAATCGCTGCGAAAGTACGAAAATCAGGGGTCTGAATAACTCCCGGTTGGTTGAATGGTTCATTTTTTTTATATTGGTGCTATGAACAAATTCAAAAGCTTTGTTGAATGGAATGCTTTTGGCGTTTGTACAGCCATTGGCAACCGGATGGGTATTGCTACAAGCAAGATCCGGCAGTATTTCATGTATACTTCTATCCTGACGATGGGCTCCCCTATTATTATCTACATGGTATTGGCTTTCTGGAGAAATATGCGGAAGTATATCTGGGCGGCAAAGCGGAATCCCTGGTACTATTTGTGAATAGCGAATGAGTTTCATATGATCCGGGTTTCCTATTCACCATTCACTATTGACGATCATTTTAAAAGATCTGCCAGCACTTTTTTCCCCCCTTCATTCTTAGGATTGAGTTCAATAGATCGCTGATACATCTTAATCGCTTCTTCTTTTCTTCCCATCTTTACCAGGATCTCTCCATAGCTATCGTATGAATTCCAACTGTCGGGGAATAATTCCAGGTTGGTTTGAAATACCTCCATGGCCTTTTCATTTATATTATTCCACATCAGTTGGTAGGCCAGTACATTCATACCATCCTCGGTCAAAAGATAATTCAGTGTATCTTTTTTTAATCGTTCAAGCAATTTTCTTGCTGCGGGAATTCCCTCATTCACCAGGGTCTTTCCATACAATTTTGCAACACTGGGTTTAACCAACGGTGGCTTCTTACCATTTAAGATATCCAAAGCACTCATGGCGGTGTAGAAAGCAAAGTTTTTGGTATTATCAAACAAGATGACCGTCTGATGCCGGGCAATATTTCTGACCAGCATGGCTTCTATACCGATTCCCCCGCCATGGTGCAGAACGATCTTTCCATTTGAGCTGTCCGGGGCAATAGACCATCCCAAACCATATCCTGAATTGCCTGATTCACCCGGTACCATGACATCATAAGCAAGATCGATCGAATTTTCTTTCAGCAGAATGCCATTGTAAAGTGCCTGGTCATACTTCAATAAATCGTCAACCGTACTCACAATGTCGCCATGTCCTTTAAAGTTATAGGTCCTGAATATGCTTAAATTGTTTGCCATGGTATCAATCCTCTCCGGTATCTCTGAGAAAAGGAACCGGTACTTTTGCTCCCTGCACAGGTTCTTGTCCAACCCAAAATAAAACTCTGACAAGCTGGAGTGTTCCATACCGGCCGGCATAAAAATATTTTTTTTGATATAATTCCCATAAGGCAACCCGGAGAGTTTCTCTATTAATAAGGCCAGTAAATAATAATTCAAATTACTGTAAGAGAAATCTGACCGGTCTCCTTTCGGAAGACCCAATAATGGTTTCTTCATCGCAATCAATGCGGGAATAACATCATTATTTATAAAAAAAGTGTCTTTTACTTTCTGCAGGGAATCCAGGAAAGCATAAAATGCAGAGGAAGGAAGATAAGACGTATGTGACAAGAGCTGCCGGATGGTTACGGAAGGATAGGGAAAGCCTGCAAAATATTTTATGAACCGGTCGTTAATGTCCAGCTTCCCCCTTTCCTGCAATTGAAGAATAGCAGTTGAAGTAAAGGTCTTTGTAATAGAAGCAACAGGAAAAGATGTATTTTTTGTGTTTGGTTTTTTTGCAGAAAAATCGGCATAGCCAAAAGATCGTTCATAAATAATTTTTCCCTTTTCTGCGACTAATACATTCCCGTTGAATTGCCGTGCACGGTATAGTGCATTGAAATAATTATTCAGTTCAGCAACCACATTTTGTTGGGCTGCTATTGCCTGGCATAAAAATGAGAAAAGCAGAACTAAAGCCAGTTTAAAAAACGACCATGGTTTATTCATATCAGTAATATATTATTTGTGAATGGTCAATGGTGAATAGAATTCCCAATAACAGGAAACCCATTCACCATTCACTATTCACTATTGACGATCAAATCACCTCCTTGTCCTTCACACTTACTTTGAACCAGGTCTTCTCCCCCTTCCTGATCATTGCTAATATGAGTTTTTCAAAATCTGAAGCCACAAAATTGCTACGACCGTCTTTTGACTTCATAGTACCGCTGATTGCTATCAATTGACCTTTGCTATTGTATTCAATATTGTCATAGCTCAGTTCGATGTCTTTCGCTTTCATTTGTTTTATGAAATCATCGAGCTGTTGACGGGTTGTATTTTTAGTGATCGTGACGAGAATATCTTCATTGCCCGTGATCCTGTACCCGTAGTCATCAATAATAGTTACACCCTCTGTGGCAGCCATCGGGGCAATAACAGTAGTTCCGGGAACGCTGCTCCTTATTGCTGCCGGCGTTACTGCTATTGCAGAAAGGTTTCCTGTTATCCTGGATGGAGCAATTACAGCAGTTGCAACAGGATTGGCAACTATTTTCACCGGGCTGATAGTTGCAGTTATAGTTTGCCCATTAACTATCGTTGCGATCGGTGCAACATTTACTAACGTATTGACATTAGTATTGATGTTAATGATCTTGCCATATTTTTTTTCGAAAGCTGCACGTTCCTGCTTATTAGTAAGGTCATATTTTTCAATAGTACCGTTTTTCAGTTTGATGACAGCCTTCTTATCCGTTATCTCGTATTCACTGCTGACGCCGGAAAGATCTATTTCATTGCCAACAGTTACTGCTGTTGGTGTTATTGCATCTTTTGAATGAACAGGAGGCACTGGTGGCACGGGTGGAACAGCAGGAACTGCTTCTGTGGGTGGCACGGGCGGAGTTGGTGGTTGCGGAGGAATAAGGTCTTCCAGCTTTACTCCATATTTTTTTTCAAAGGCATCCCTGTGCTCTTTACTATCCAGGTCATATGCCTCTATTTTCCCGTCTTTTCTTTTTACTCCTACCAATCCATGGAGTTTTTGTTTGATGGGGTCGGAACTGCCGGCATCTTCCTGGCTTTGCAGCAGGCCGATCGAAAGAATTGCATCGGGTAATTTGGGTTTAGCAGGAAGTGTATCCTGTACTATATTTCTCCCGGCAGGTATGACGCTGTTTTCATACTTGTTTCTGAAAGCCAGCAG
>DATHDV010000076.1:0-11342 GCA_035318845.1 Chitinophagaceae bacterium | reverse complement strand
TACTATCCAATGGCTGATCGATGAAACCAATAAAGATCCAAGAAGAGGTTACGGGCATGAAAAGGTATTAACGCAGATCACCATTGACCAGTTTACCCAAAAAATGCTGGACGATGCCGGCTATACCCTGGAAACAGTTCCAAAGAAAGATGAAAGAGTTTTATTGAAACCAACAGCCAACCTGTCAACCGGTGGCACATCAACAGATGTAACTGATGAAGTACACCCGGCCAATATGGTGATGTTCGAACGTATTGCAAGGATCATTGGACTGGATATCTGTGGCATCGATATCATGGTCAATGACCTGCGGACACCGGTCTCAGAAAGCGGCGGTGCGATCCTTGAAGTGAATGCAGCGCCTGGTTTCCGTATGCATATCGAACCTTCGCAAGGTTTGCCAAGAAACGTGGCTGAGCCGGTTGTTGACATGCTTTTTCCCAGGGGAAGTGTGGGTAGGATCCCTATCATTGCGATCACCGGCACTAATGGAAAAACAACTACCACAAGACTGACGGCGCATATTGCAAAAAGTGCCGGCAAAAAAGTTGGATATTCAACCAGCGATGGAGTGTATATCCAAAACCAATTGATGATGAAAGGTGATTGCACCGGCCCTGTCTCTTCCAGTTTTGTTCTAAAAGATCCGACGGTTGATTTTGCTGTGCTGGAATGTGCAAGAGGCGGGATACTCAAATCAGGTCTCGCTTTTCAAAATTGCGAAGTGGCTGTAGTAACGAATGTTGCTGCCGATCATATGGGACTGGGCGGGATTCATACGGTGGAAGCCATGGCAAAACTGAAAGCGGTAGTTCCTGAAACTGTTTTCCGGCATGGCTATGCTGTACTGAATGCTGATGACGACCTGGTGTATAAAATGAAAAACAACCTGAAATGCAATATCGCCCTGTTCAGCATGGATGAGAACAACCCCCGGATAAAAGAACATGCAACAGAACATGGTTTGGCCTGCGTGTATGAAAATGGGTTCATTACGATCATGAAAGGAAGCTGGAAGATACGGGTGCTGGATGCAAAAAAAATTCCAATAACCTTTGAAGGGAAAGCCATTCATAATATTACTAATTGTTTATCGGCGGTTCTTGCTGCTTATTTATTCCGGGATATAACCATTGAAGATATCAGGACCGGGCTGCAAACTTTTCTTCCATCAGAGAATTTGACACCGGGTCGTTTGAATTTTTTCCATTTCAAAAATTTTACCATACTGGCCGACTTTGCGCACAATCCACACGGATTAAAACTGCTTTGCGATTTTATCAGTAAGCTGGAATACCCGGTAAAAGTTGGTATCATCAGTGGCACGGGCGACAGAAGAGATGAGGACATAAGAGAATTAGGAGAAATATCTGCAAAATATTTTGACGAGATCATTATCCGTTGCGATAAAAATTTAAGGGGAAGAACGGCTGATGAAATTATTAATTTGTTGAAAGACGGAATTGAAAAAGTGAATCCGAACCTTCCCGTCATTACGATCCCTGATGAAGACAAGGCACTGGATTATATTTATGAAAATCCAAAACAGGGGGCATTGTACACGATCATGTGCGATGTGGTGGCAAGGGCGCTGGATAAGATCAGGGAGTTGAAAGAGAGGGAGGAAAAAGAAGGGAAGCCGTTAGCTGTTAGCTCTTAGCCATTAGCTTTCCCGTTCCTCAATCAGTTGTCAATCATTATCAGCTTTAAGAGTTTTGCTGAATGATGAAAGCATTTTTTCTTCCTCTATCAATAGATTCAGCGTTGATGAAATTAATCGCGGATCGCCAAAACCAAGTTTTTGAGTTATCAATAGTTGTGTTTCCATTTCGAAACAGGAACCCAGGGCTATTTCAATAAAACGGTTCTTATCCTTATCACTCGTACGGCTATTACCTTCTGCGATGTTGGAAGGAATTGAGATAGCGGCTCTTGTTATTTGAGAAGTCAATACGAATTTTTGTTCAGCCGGGAAGCCTCGTGTGACCATAAAACCATTGATAGTAATCTCAAATGCTTTTTGCCAGATCTTTAATTCCTTAAAATTTTTCATTGTGTTCTCAAATGTAGATGACCTTCGGGGCCAGCACAACAGAAAAACACGATCAAATATGGCTTTTTCAACTCAACACGCAGGCGCTAACAGCTAATGGCTAAAGGCTAATAGCTTTCTAAAAATCCATTTGGGAAGAAGAGCATCAAACCTTATTTTTGCACTCCTAAAGTTTGACCCATGGTGTAATGGTAACACTACTGATTTTGGTTCAGTCATTTAAGGTTCGAATCCTTATGGGTCAACAAGAAGCTGACAAAAAGCAATCTTTTCTGAGGTTGCTTTTTTTATTTTCCGCTAAAACCCTTACCAGCTTCAGAATTTCAGCGAAGAATGAATTTGTCTTTGCGGTTCGAACTATCCCTTTTTCATTACTATACAGAATACCATCAGGAAATACTAAGTACTGCAGTTTCTGATTCAATTTTATTTTTGAAGACTTGTCACTTCGGGAGTCGCAAGTTTTTCTATTTTCTTTTCCAATAATTCCAGTTTCGATTGCATATCAAGCCGCAGTTTTTTATTCTCAAGCTTCAACTCATCCACTTGTCTTGACAGTTCCTGTATGGCGCTGATACCTAAAGAAAATATCTGCTGGTAGTTTACAGTTTTAAAATCATTTACCTTTTTACCATAAACAAAAATTGTATTTGTTTTTAAATCGCAGTTACTTACCGTAAACACCCTGTCATTAATAACATTTACCAGTACTTCCCGGGTTCCCTCTTTTTCGGTTATTAGCCTGACCATATCACCGTCAGTAAGCTGATGTTGTTTACTCATCAAAATGGTCAGAACGCCATTTGAAGCAATGACCTCATCCGCCATCATAAAAATATCGGGGATAAAATCAGTGTGTTTTTCAACTGCCTGGGGCAGTAATTGTTCTACCTGCTGGGCAACAAACCCTTTGCTGTTTTGACCTCCATGCGATGCCATATCTTTGTAATAATAGTCTGTTACTGTAAGCTGGTTAAGCAATTTCAAATCTTTCCCTGCATCGGACCGTACCATTTCTGTTTTCATTCTTGCATCAGATACCGTAAAAAAATTATCGGCTACTATTATTCCGGTAGCC
This sequence comes from Chitinophagaceae bacterium, assembly GCA_035318845.1. GTDB lineage: Bacteria > Bacteroidota > Bacteroidia > Chitinophagales > Chitinophagaceae > JJ008. The sequence continues at coordinate 8,211 of DATHDV010000076.1, read as the reverse complement.
CGGACAGATACAGTACCGCCGTAATTATTGGTTCTGTTATCGTGACCGGCAACAGTACCGTCTCTGTATCCATCTGCCCCCCTGATCCAGTACAACTTGTCTGCGAGTTTTATATGGGTTCCGGCATCCTTGATATCCAGCGGCACTTTGGGGTCATTTGTTCCTATACCTACATATCCGCTAACGGATAAAGCTGTATTTATAGCACCTCCCACAACTACAGTATTATTAGTAGTACCGGTACCCCATGGATAGATGTATGCAAAGTTGTTATCTTTTCTAAGCACTACATTATTTGTATTATCTGCAGGTCCGCCGGAATATAAAAAAGATGGAGCATCTCCTTTTAAAGTAAGGGCAGATAATCCTGCTGTGGAATGGATATTCCCGGTTACATCCAGTTTATAACCAGGATTGCTATTTCCAATGCCTACATTACCGCTTGCATGCATCCATATTTGTGAATTATTAACCGGGGAGGTCACATCGACATCAAATGATAAACCTATTGCGCTTGTGTTCCAATCAGTACCATTAGCAGTTCTTACCGCTTTAATACCAAGACTGGTAGTATTGGTTGAAGTAAAGCCGATACTTGCAAGATCTAACCTGCTCCCGCTGGTTGTGCCAAGTGCGCCTGCGTTGGTAACAAATACAGGACTCAGGGTACCGATGAGATTTGGGCCAACCGTAAGCTTTGCATTGGGAGTTGTGGTGCCAATGCCTACCTTGCCCGCGGTATCAATATATAAGGGGTCGGTAACCTGTGCCGATAAGAAATTGCTCAAAGACAAAAGCATAACAGCCATTAAAAATAATTTATAGCACTTAGCATGTTTTAAAATAAATAAGTATTGTTTCATAATGATGGTTTTTATTGTTTTAGAAATTTATTAAAATAACTTAATACCCCGTTTTACAGGACAGCGTAGCACCCTGTTTAACTTTAAATCCAGTTTGAAACCGGATAGGTCCGCCGGATTGTATCGTGATACCCGCACCATTGTTAAGAGTTACATTTTTATCAAAATATACCTCGTTGACGCCGATAAGTATTTGTTTGTTTATCAATGTAAGATTTGCATCTGTTTTTAATTGCCCGGCACGGAATACCGCATTTTGCCTGCTGGCAGCAGCGCTGGTAAAAACATTCCCGGTATTAATGAAACTCCTGTTCCTTACTGCAATAATATGATTGGTAGTAGTAACATAAGCAGATCCATCGGGTGCAACGACAAGGCTTGCGTAATGGCTGGTGGTTGCTGCCGTTTGTGTAAATATTTTATCTGAAGGCGACAGAACCAGTACCCTGTTTGTACCATTTATTCCATCGACTGCGTAAATATATTTTCCGGCAAGGGCAGCATTTGTAATGTTTATGTTATTCCCCAGGTCCTGTACATTGCGTGCAGATGTTTGGATAACTCTGAATAAAGCCTTGTTGGTAAAATAGAAAACAGAATCCCTGTTGGCCACTACAGGCTGGGAAATATTTAAATCCCCGATTGCGGACCTGCTTGTCAGTTTTTTATTGAAAATATACATGGTATCTCCTGTTGGATAGCCATTGGTAAGAAATACATTGTCGTTATTACTGATCACCGGGGTTGGGGTCAGGACAGGTATACTCCGTGTGTCTACATCTTTCAGATTAAGTACAATCTGTTTATCAGGCTTCCCTGTAAGTGTGTTGAGCAATATTATTTTTTTGTATGCAGTATTATTATTTGTAACAGTTACCAGGTAAGCAAAAGCATCATCATTACTTAGTGTTACAGGGCTTACACCATCTGTCGTTACATTGTTACTGCTTTCGTAATTGTATTGCCATAGTTTTTTAAAGAAAGGATATGGGCTGTATGCAAATGTGTTTTTAAGCATTACCACATATAAACTGCCGTCCTTGCCTATGGTGAGGTTTGTGCGGGGTGTGTTTGCGTCATCAAAATGTACAGCTTCCTTTATGATTTTATCTGCGGGGTCCCAGTAGCTGATAGAATTTGCATTGAGGAAATAATACCTGCCGAACCGGTCCATTACCGGTGCAAAATTTGTCAAAGCGCTGATGTTACCCGAAATGACGCTGATATCCTTCGTAACCGGATCAAGAGAACAGATATAAGGTTTGCTGCCAAAACTATACATGAACCAGAGCCTGTTATTATATACACATGGAGGAGTTAATAATTGCCCGTCGTAGATCTCTTTCCCGGGAATTGTTTCATTATTGACCGGGTTGCTGCCATATATATCTGTTACGGTACGGCCATCATGCTGTGCATCGGCTTCAAAACCATTCCACCCCGGCTTTTGCGCAGCAACAGAATAATAAACAATAAGCCTGGGCAGGAGACTATAATCAGTACCAATGATACCGGTTGAAGTAAGTTCTGAATATAATTTAAGCATGCCGCCTATGGATGAGGTGTTTAGTTTTATATTCAATCGTGCCGGCTGATTTTTCAAACTTTGGCTGACCAGCAGTCTTAGTTTCTCATTTCCGGCAGCAACAGGAGTCTTTTCACGATAGGATATCTTGTCTATGTTTTTTATGTTCTTATTGGTTTGCGGATCTATAATATTCAGTGTGTAATAAGTCTTCGGAGGAATACTTTCTGCAAGTACAAAACGCAGTGTACATGAATCGATAGTAGCATTCACCGGCACAGACTGCAGGTCAAATACCAGGCCGCAACTGCGACGGTCGGCATTATTTACAACCAGGTAATCCCGGTCGCCGGTATGAGAACTGGCTATGATAACGGTTCGTACCTGCGCAATAGCAAAATTTGCCAGGGCAAGGAAAATAAAAACCAGTGTTGTCTTCACTTTTGAGTAATGCATAAATTATTATTTATCAAAATAAAAAAAGTAAGGGTTATCATTCGTGTCTTTGATCTCGTATGGTTCCTGTCCCTGGGTCACTGATACTATCCAGGCAATGCGGGCTTCTTTATCACCTGTTCTATAGTCGGGAGCTATTGCATTCAACTGTAATGATCCCCTGCTGTCTATCATCCATTCAACCAGGTCATACTTCAATATTTTATAACGACCCTGGTCAAACCAAATGGAATAAATGGCATTTGCAAATAAGATCAGTTTGTCTTTTAAAACGGTAAGCCCAACATTACTGAAGGCAGGCCAGGCCGTAATCCCCTGGTCGTTTGCCGGGATTTGTTGCAGTTCCCACTTGTTATTTACAAGCCGGTACATTGTATTATCTACTGATCCATAAGGTTCATCATTGAACCCGCCATAAAGCCATATTTCATTATTCCAGGTACAGGCTGCCATCATACACCTGCCTTTGTTGCCGGCACCGGGTATGGTGAGAAGAGTGCTTTGCTTCCAGGCAATGCCATCTTGCGAGGTGTGTATATCATTGAGGGTACCATAATCTGAATTGGAATTATAACCACCCAATACCCATATTTCCCCGTTAACCAGTAAACAGGTATGCCCCATGCGTGCTGAAAAGGGTGCTGTTGAAATTTTTGAAATAGTTTTATCTGCAAAATCAAAACAGTATATATCGCTGTTCTGGCATTCTTCGGTTGTACTGTAGCTGCTGCCGCCAATAAACCACAATTTATCTTTGAATACTACAGCAGGGCTGCCTGCGATCTTTATATCTATTTCCACCGGTATGATCTTACCATCCGGGTCGGTTACCGGGTCGGGATATACCAACACCTGTGTCCAGTTATTTATACCATTGTCTGATTGATATAAATAAACCTTCTTGTCTGTTTCATTGTATACAATACAATACAGGCTATTATTATAAGCATAAGTTTTTACAGGAGTCAGGTTATTCGCAAACATTATAAAAGTATGTACCTCCTGACCTTTAAAATATTCTACGTATAGCTCTTTACTAATGGTGGTTTGTTGGTCATCCGTATGAACTTTCAAAGAAAAATTACCGCTCTCGGCTAAAACCCGGTGGGTAAATTTAAATCCGGGTAAAGTAGCGGGTTGGTCCTCGGTGGGATAAATTTTTTCATGATCTGAATATACAGCGTAAGTAAACCCTGATCCTTTGATCTCCCCGGATAATGTTATTATATCTCCATTTATAATAAAATATTTATCGCTTTTAAAAGAGGTGATCAAAGGTTTATCGGCATGCTGGCACAGGATACTTGCTTCCTTATCCATGCCCGTCTTCTTTGTTATTAATTTACATTTATAGTTCCCGGGAGTGCCGGTGATCTTAAAATTCTTTAATTTCAGAATGTATTCATTTCTTGTTTTTGTTATCACCGAATAATACAGGTCCTTCTTTGTAATGTTCCTATCAGTAGGGTCCAGTGCCACATTCCCCCAATCGGCATCGCTGATAACTTTTGGATTGGCAGCATGCTCGGAAGATTCAACTGATGTAGTGGCAGCAATCCTGTTTGTAAATCCCGGGCTGTTAAAATCGATCATGAAAGATGGCAAAACAGCACTATCCACTTTAATATAAATGTACAGATCAATGCCTGCACCGGTTTGTGTGCTTATGCTATCTGAAAATGTCGTCCCATCCGTACTGATGCCAAAAATGGGCAGGGATTGATCTGAAATATTATTGGTTATGTTCATATAGCAGGTTATTTTTTATGTTTTGTTTTTGGGAATGAGTTTAAGCCAGCCTTCTGTAAGGTGGAGGGGATCATAGGTTAATATATTCGTGGAGCCGGGATTTAGTTTTTCCTCGTCACGTATATTACCGGTATCATTGTTCGATATCCATACCCATTCTTTGTCTTTTATTTCTTTTAGCGGCAGATCCGTTCTTTTTGTTGTTGTCAATACAGGGTTTACCAGGAAACTAAAGTTAATTTTTTCCATGATCCGGGAAATACCGAAAACAGGTAACTCATACTGTGCGGTCGGTAAAAAACCCGAAGCAACATTTATACTGAGCCGTGGATCAATAAGCAAGACCAATGGTTGTGCCGGAGCTGCACCTGTATCACTGCCAATGGTTACAGGAGGATTATTGCCTGATATGAAATAAGGGTTCCTGTTACTGTTTGAATATGCAAAAGCTGTATTGATCTGTTTATAATTATTATTTGTGAAAAAACCGATCAATCCATCCATATTATCTCCACTGTTTCCCAGGAATACCGGGAATTGTAATTGAGACAGCCCGCTGTCATCCCTTAATGAGATCCAGTCCCGCGGAGGCAATCCTTTTATTTCAAGCCGGCACGAAGCTTTGGCAATAGCTACAGGCATCCCTATCGGCAATTCCATGGACAGAAGCCTGAATTGAGATTTGGGTACACCTGTTTTGCTTTTATTATCTATGATTTCATACAATTCATTAAATGACTGTGCATCCGTTTTTATCAAAGAGGATACTACGTTTCTTAATGTTATATTCCTGATCTGGTTTAAAAATATATCCAGATCCGGGTTACTTTTTTGACCGGGCGGATAATTCCACCGAACATGCTGATCACCGGCAACTGTCTTCAGTTCACATAGTTCATTCCCATCTTTATCAAAAACCGTCAGGCTTTTATCAAGTTTATTAGGCAACAGCCAGCCGCATACGGGAGAAGTACCGGGATCAGAATCTGTTTCCCGCAGATCGTTATCAGCGCTTATCCAGTTAAATCTCAATCTTGCAGGATGAGCTAAACGGGGTGGTGCAACGATATATGATTCTTCCCCAATGGAAATATTTTGCATATTGGAAGAAACGGACAAACGGGTGACCCTTTTTTTATCACTGCTATTAACAACATCGAGTAGTCTCCCGAAAGAATCAATAATAAACAGGTTCCTTATTCTGAAATAGCCGCTGCGCACAGGAAAGAAATCCTTAGCTCCCGGCATCGGCCGCCATAGATACTGATCATCTACATCCAGGATAATATTATCAATAACACCGGAAATACCATCGGGGCTACCGGAAACGGGGGGAAGCTGCAAACCTGATTCAAGCGTAACGAAATTATTGTTCAGGCCACTTAAAATTTGTGACATCGGCCGGAATAAATAAGAAATTTTTTCCAATGCCGGTATGCTGCTGAAAATATCATTTACTTTTCCGGTAAGACCTGAGGATAAGGGAATACGGCCACGGTAAGTATTTGCATTTTCATTGGAAGCCGGAAATCCGGTCTTGCTATTCCTGTAATCCTCGCTGTGGAAATCGTATTTCCAATCAGCAAAAATTTTTTCTGTTGTTAATGTATCATAAGAAGATAACCATTCTATTTCCCACTCCGCATACAAAGGGTTCCATGGCTGTGTCCATTTTACAGATGCAAATGAGGGGGGCGCCAGTGCATTGTTGAAAACAGGATGAGCCGGATCTGCCAGTTTATTTTGGATGCTTCTTTCCAGGTCGGCTATTCTCTGGTCTGAAGAAACACCGCCTATATTGATGGAGGCTACGATCGCCTTCAAGTGATTGATAGCGGGATCAAGCAGCATTGCTTCCTTAATAATAAGGATAGCCTCCCCGGGAATACTGCTGTTATTTAATAGCGGGGCATTCAAATAAGAATCCAATCCTTTATCATTGCCTGATACAGCCGGGATGATAACAGTAGCCGGCGGATCAATATCCGGGTAAGGATAAGTGATCATTTTAATTACCTGGTCGTGAAACCTGCATGCCAGGTTACCTTTTTCATCAAAAGCCATCAGGGGTTTCAATCCATCCATAACGATGGCCGGTTCGTTAGGCAGATAATACGGCGGCATCCGGCTTTCTTTTAGTTCGTAATTGAGCGAAGGATATTTTTCTAATTCATTATTGAGTTCGGTTTTCTTTTTTTCAATGGCAAGCTTACCGGCTTCTTTAAAACCGGAAGCGAACGTTCCATCCGGTGAGGCAGGTATGGTTTTATAAGCCTGTAGCTTATTTTTAATTTTTTCCATCTCTGCATTTACTTTTTGAGCGATGCCGGTCTTCTTCTCTTCATCGGGACCATCCTGTGTATTTAACCATGCTTTAATATACCAGGCGGCATATAATTCTTCCTGGAGCGAGTATAATATTTCAACATCTTTATTATACTTGTATTGCAGCGCATTAAGCTCAGCCAATAATGCTGAGATCTTTCCGGGAAAGGGAAGATATGGAGGCGTATTATTTTCGTTGCCGGCATTTTCAGGGCCTGCTTGTTTTTCTTTATTTTCCACTATCCATACTATACCGCCATTTTCAGCATGGAATTCATTATTGTGTATTTGTCTTTTTAAAACATCGCGGCCTTTTTTACTATTTCCATGCTCTGTGACCAGTTTATACTGGTAAGATGCAAGCAAGGGATCAAAAGCTTCTTTCAGTACCTGGTCCTTACCTGCAATATTATTTATCATCAGGGGTGCGAGGGCTTCAGCAGAAGAGTTACCTATGCCGATATTTATATTACTTACAACTGGCGTATCCCATATAAGTGCTGGATTTTCGCCGCAGGGAACCTGTTGTATCATTGCATGACATAGAACAGATACAGGCAGGTTAATATCACCGGTAGCGCCGGGATCTGTTATTTCCCATCCAAGTTCTTTTATTTTCTCCAGCCATTTTTTAGCGTCGGCAACTGATAAGATATCATCCTTAGGATCGGCATACCATCCCGATACAGTATAACTGCAATGATCTGCCTTGACAGGTGTCGTGATGAGGTCATCATGAAAACCAAATATGCCTTCACAGGAAGAGTAAAAGGCAGCATATCCCGGGTCTCCGGGAGCTACAATAGTCAGTTTGATCCGTGATGCAGCCGTTTCCTTCCAACCTGCAGCATCACTGACTTTGCCGATCTTTACAGTCTTTAAAGAATCTGCCGGAGAAAGAGGCGCTGTAGCACTTTTTTTATTAGCTAATAAATAATTGGGAGTATCCCCGGGTTCGGCGACATGATCGCTTTCAATGATCCAGTGCCTGGTATATATTTTAGGATTCCCGGCCTGCCCGGTATCCTTCTCAACATGTGTCCGTGTTATGAGCCACCTGTTTGGCACTAAAGGAAATTCTGGTGCGGGGGCTTTTTCGTTCTGTATACCATGCCGGAATGCTTTGGGAAGTGTCCAGTGCAGATGAATGCCTTTCGATGGTCCGAATGTTTTATCAATGATGCCGCAGGGATCTGCTTCAAGATATCTTCCAAGAAAGGCGCATGTTTCCGGGTTATTGAAGTTATCATAAACGGGTGTGATATCTTTCCAGAACAGGCCGGGAACAACGCC
>DATHDV010000075.1:0-9134 GCA_035318845.1 Chitinophagaceae bacterium | reverse complement strand
CTTATAAATATGATCGGGTATCTGTCCTTTTGCAGCAATGGCTCCAAATCCTAAAAAAAGAAAAAGAATTTTTTTCATTCGTGATCTAACTTGTAATGGGTATATAATATTGTGAATTTCGGTTAAAAAAAGGAGAAATCTCTTTCTCCGCCTTACTTTTGATAATGACAAACAATTCAATTTGAAGGTTGCAGGCTTTATAGCAAACCGCATCGCATTTAACCAGAAAAAATCTTTTTCCCGGTTTATTATCCGGCTGTCCATTGTGGCTACGGTCATCAGTGTAGCAGTCATGATCGTTACACTTTCCCTTGCCAATGGTTTTCAGCAAACGGTAAGCCAGAAAGTATTCAGTTTCCTTGGGCATATCCGCATACTGGAGAAACAACCCGATAAAGCGATCATTTCAGAAGAATCACCCATTATTAAAAATGATTCACTGGCAGCTGCTATCCGGCAAAACCCATTGGTAAAAAGCATTCATCCATTTGCCACCAAGTATGCCATCCTGAAAACAAAAGACGAGATAGAAGGTGTATTGTTCAAAGGGATCGACAGCAGTTATGATTTTTCCCGGATACAGCCATTTATGAAAAAAGGAAGATGGGTAAATTTTAACGACAGCAGTTACAGCAGGGAGATCATGTTATCTGCCAATACAGCCTCGCAATTAAAATTAACTGTCAACGATAAGATCCTGATCTATTTTATCCGGCCCAATGGCAGCATCCGCCCGGATAAACTGACGATAACAGGTATTTATAAAACAGGCATTGAAGAATATGATAAAACATTCGCCATCGGTGATATCAAACTCATTCAAAAACTCAACAGGGATAACAACGAAGACAGTTCGGCCTTTAACGAAATAGGCGGTTATGAGATCTTCCTGAACGATTACCGGAAAATGGACCAGGCAGTTAAAGAGATCTACAATATGGATAATTTTCCATTGACCTGGAATACGGTAAGCGCAAAAAATATTTCACCGAATATCTTTGACTGGTTGAATATGCAGGATGTGACCCGCAATGTGCTGATCGGGTTTATGATCATTGTTGCAATTATTAATCTTATTACTTGTCTTATCATTTTAGTGCTGGAAAGAGTAAGGATGATCGGTATATTAAAATCACTTGGCGCCACGGACTGGACGGTGCAAAAAATATTTCTTCGTCATTCCCTTATTATTGCCATTACCGGGATCCTTCTTGGTGCTGCTTTCGGGCTTGGACTTCTCTGGTTGCAGGATGCAACCAGTTTTATCAAACTCCCTGAAGAAGCTTATTATATGAGTGCAGCTGCAGTAAAAATTGTCTGGTGGCAAGTTGCTGCCATTTGTGCCGGCACATTGCTTATTTGTTTTTTGGTATTGATGATACCTTCTTATCTCGTAAGAAGGATACAACCGGTGAAGGCGATACAGTTTAGGTAGCTTGTTTCTGGTTGCTGGTTTCTGGTTACTTGATTCTGGTTTCTGGTTGAATTTCAGTAATTTTCTGAACAAGAACCTACGGCATGCAATCGTTAACGGCTATATTGTTCCCATTATGACGAAGAAATTCATTGCAATCATTTTATCGATTCTACCCACTGTATTATTTGGACAGAATATTTCAGATCCAGAAAATAAAAAGGCGGTGAAAGAAGACTGCCCCCACGAAATAGTTTTCGATAAAGTTGAAATACTGCCGTCGCTAAGTGTTCCGCTCAGCGCATACGCAGATAGTCTTAAAATGTTTCTCCAACAAAGGAACATTAATTTGAAAGGGAAAAAAGTTATGTTCCGTTTTATTGTAACCTCTCGCTCACAAATTTCTGGGTTAGGGATGCATTATCCCGCTTTGGATGATAAGGAAGATTTACAAGACGCGATCCTAAATTTTTCTCATTTATGGGTCCCAGCCCGACAAAACTCCCGTGTTGTCTGTTCCTACGTCAATCTGGAAATTTCGTTTATAAAAGACAAGCCTGATATTCGAATCTATCAATGGCCATACAGCCGCTAACATAGGGTTTGGCGAAGCACTAACGTTACACAACATATCCCATCACCACCCCCGCCGCTACCGCCGCATTCAATGATTCTGCTTTTCCTTTCCTGGGAATCGTAAGTTTTATAGTCGCCAGTTCTAATATATCAGCACTGATGCCTTTGGATTCATTGCCGAAAATAATAATGCCTTCTTTTATTTTTTTTATGGTGGATACATCCTGGCCATCCAGCGTTGTTGCATAAATGCTGATATCTTTTTGTTCGCCCAGCCATTGTTGCAGATCAGTATAAAAAATTTTCACCCTCGCTATGCTGCCCATCGTAGCCTGCACTACTTTTGGATTGTACACTTCGGCCGAATCAGGACTGCAAACAATTTGATTGATGCCAAACCAGTCTGCTGTGCGAATAATTGTACCCAGGTTCCCGGGATCCTGGATACCATCCAGGGCCAATATGATCTTTCCTTTTGTTTTTATTTCAATGTCCTCATCAAACTGCCTTACAATAGCCAGCACTTTATTGGGTGTGGTTAGCTGCGAGATCCTGTCCAGCTCCGTTTCGGTTATCTCTGTTACTGTTGTTTTACCTGCTATTTTTTCATGTTCAACGATCCATTCCTTCAAAGCAAATACCTCTTTCACCATGGACGCATCAGCCTCTAATAATTCTTTGACCAGTTTGGGTCCTTCTGCAATGAAAAGCCTCCCCTGCTGCCTGAATTTTTTCTGGCCTAAAGTTTGGATATCTTTGATCGTCTGTTTACTCAGCATACCGTTTCATTCAAATTATGGTAATACGCCATCTTTATTTTTATTCCACTTTCCGCAATTTCATGATCGCAGCTCTTTGCCTGGTCATGGCTGGTTCCTGCACCATTGTAAAAAATTACCCGCACGGCAAACCATTCGTTTATAAAACAAATATCAACATTAACGGTAACTTTTCAAGCGATACCACCACAATGCTCAGTACAAGGCTCCGGGGACAACTGGATGACAGCATGAGGGCAAGGTCCGTATCAAAACTTTTATGGAAGGTAATGAAGAAACCGCCGGTCTATGATTCGGCCAATGCCGATAAGTCCATAATTTTTATGCGGGCGCTGCTTGTCTCCATGGGGTATTTCAGGGATACGATCACTTACAAAGCCGTTATCGATACAGTTAGCCAGGACCAGTATCGTACAACAGTCAGTTTCAACGTAACACCCGGCAAACCCACGAGGCTTGATTCCATCAGCTATAATATAAAACAACAGGATCTGCAGAACCTGGCTGTAGCCAATCAAAAAGAATCCTTCCTGAAAAAAGGAGAACCATTTGCCAAGACCACCATCTCACTGGAACTGGACAGGCTCACCGAACTGTATCGCAATAACGGTTATTTAAGATTTGGAAGAGACCTCTTGCAGGGATTGTGGGATACCGTGGATGTTTCATTCTTTGATCCCAACCTCGATCCGTTTCAACAAGTGGAGATGCTCCAAAAACTGGAAGAGCAAAGAAAAAATCCAACAGCTGATCTTGAAATAAGATTGAAACCGGGTTTTGACAGCAGCAGGATCAGGAAATATTTTGTGGGCAACATAAAAATATATCCGGATTACAACCAGGATACGGCAGACTATAGCCGCAAAGAAACTATGCGGGACGATGTCAGGATAATTTATTACCGCAACCTGTTTAAACCTAAAGTTTTCCCGCCAAATATTTACCTGCATCATGGCAAGCTCTATGATCAGCGGAATTATTTTAAGACCATCAATCGTTTTAATTCTCTTGGCGCATGGCGCCTGGTGAATATTGAACAACTGCCCCGGAAAAACCAGGATACGGTAGATATCACTATACGATTAACACCGGCAAAGAAGTTTGGATTCACTGCTAATCTTGAAGGCAGTCTTAACTATAGCGCCATTTCGGGAAATTTAGCCGGCTTCAATATAAATTTTGGCCTGCAAAACCGCAACCTGTGGAAATTGGCCAATCAATCAAGCACCAGCATCCGGTATGGCATTGAAACAGGAAAGGATACTCTTACGAAAGTAAAATTTACCCAAACAAGGCAGTTCAGCTTTAGTCATTCCATTTATTTCCCCAGGGCAGTCGCTGTGAGTAATATCATACCAAAGGAATGGAAAGAAAATGCAAGGACCGTACTTTCATTCAATGCTGCTGCCACGGAAAGAAGGGCCTTATTCAATCTAACCACGGTTAATGGTTCATGGGGTTATGAATTACAGCGGAGTAAACAAACACTGGCTCTTCGTTTCCCGAATTTTGAATATTCTTATTTAAAGCACAAACCTCTCCTGGACACCTTGTTCAGCAAAAACCCGGCGTTGAAAAATATTTTTACGGATGGTTTTATTGCATCGACCATCGTTAATTATACAATAAGCGGCGGGAAAAAAAATTATGTCAATTTTCTCCGGGCTAATATGGAAGTATCCGGTCTTGTGTTGGGGTTGATACGCCACAATAAATTCCTGGATACGAATCTTTACAGGTTTATCAAAGTAGATGCTGAGTTTATCCGGAAGATCGTTCTCAGAAAATCAGCTGTCGCATTACGGGCTTTCGCAGGCGTTGGATACGAGTTTAATTCGACAGTGAATCCTGACAAGAAAAATAACCTGCCCTTCTTTAAAGAATATTTTGCCGGCGGGCCCAACAGTATGCGGGCATGGGCTTTACGGAAACTGGGGCCGGGATCGACCGTTAAAAGTTTTGGATTGAATCCTGAACGGTATGGCGATGTACAGCTAGAAGCCAATATCGAATACCGGTTTCCTATTACGAGCATTTCAGGAGTAAAACTAAACGGGGCTTTATTCACTGATATGGGCAATGTATGGTATTTGAAAATAGCAAAAGCCATTAACCGACCACCGGAAGAAGTTTTTAATTTCAGCAGGCTGTGGAAAGATATTGCTATCGGCGCAGGAGTTGGTTTGCGGATCGACCTTAGTTTCTTTGTGATCCGTCTTGATTATTCTTATAAAGTAAAGAACCCAAGCCCGGAAGATATAGCCGGACAAAACAAATGGTTCTATAACTGGGACATCAGGAAGGGGCAATTCCAGTTAGGTATTGGTTATCCTTTTATACTGTAATGGTGAATGGTGAATAGTGAATCGTGAATAGCTCTCTTTCTTTCAAGATTCATTTGCCCATTGACCATTGACTATTGACTTTTCAAACTCTTCCGGTGTCATTGCATCCTGTAATAAAAAATCTCCAATTCTCGTCCTGCATAAATTGCTGAGATAAGCACCGCAACCTAGTGCTGCACCAAGATCATTGGCAAGACTCCGGATATAAGTGCCGGTGGTACAAACCACTTTGAAATGAACGACGGGCAATTCGATTTTTGTTATTTCAAATTCTTTAATAATGATCTTCCTGGGTTCGAGTTTTACTTCTTTCCCCTGTCTTGCCAGTTCATATACTCTTTTACCCTCTACTTTAATGGCCGAATGTGCAGGAGGGATCTGCATGATCTCCCCGGTAAAATTTTTTGTTGCTGATCTTATCCCTGCCTCAGTCAAATGTTCAAATGGTTTAAAATTTTCCGGCTTGCTTTCCAGGTCATAGGTTGGAGTAGTGGCGCCGAGGGTGAAAGTGCCTGTGTATTCTTTTTCCTGCGCCATGTAATCATTTATTTTTTTGGTGAACTTGCCGGTGCAGATAATGAGCAAACCCGTTGCCAGCGGATCCAATGTTCCTGCATGACCAACTTTTTTTACACGCAATATATTACGGATCTTATTGACGGCATCGAATGATGTCCATCGAAATGGTTTGTTGATAAGGAGTAACTGTCCTTCTTCAAAAATATTCGTTGCTGGTTGCTGGTTGCTGGTCACTGGTCCTGGTTTCTGGTTTCTGGTTTCTGGTTGCTGGTTGCTGGTTGCTGGTTACTGGTTACTGGTTGCTGGATGTAGTAAGATTGCAAATCTACCACAGTAAAGGGAACTTTATCCTGAATGAATATGACCAGCCACCAGCAACCAGCAACTAGATCGACATCCTCGTCTTTAATTCCAGATACTTGTTCACCGTATTCACCGTAAGGTTTTCCGGGGTGGTAAGAATGGATGGGATACCGTTCTTATGCAGTTCTTTTACCATTAACCTTTTTTCATAAGCAAATTTTTCTGCAATGGTCTTTATATAGATCTCTTCCAGCGAACCGGCTTTCTTTTCGATCACTGATCTCAATTCTGTATTTTCAAAAAAAACAACGAGCAACAAATGATAACGGGCAATTTTTTTCAGCGCCGGCATTTCCCGCTGCAGGCTTTCTGCCGATTCAAAATTGGTGAATAACACCAGCAGGCTCCGGTTGGTTACCCGGTTGCGGATAACAGAAAATAATTTTTCAAAATCAGATTCAAGGAAATCTGTTTTTTGTTTGTATAAATTCTCCAGCACCAGGTTCATCTGGGTCGGTTTTTTATCTGCCTGTAAAAAAGTATCGAGATTTTTTTCAAACGTGATGATGCCGGCTTTATCCTGTTTTACCAAAGCCACATTACAGAGTACCAGGGAAGCATTAATGGCATGATCCAGCAATGTCAATCCGCCAAAAGGCATTTTCATTACCCGCCCTTTATTGATCAGGCAATATATCTGCTGGCTTCGTTCATCGGTGTAACTATTTACCATCAGGTTATCTTTCCGGGCAGTGGCTTTCCAGTTAATGGTGCGATAGTCATCTCCGCGGACATATTCCTTGATCTGTTCAAACTCCATGCTGTGCCCGATCTTCCTGATCCTTTTTACCCCGGCTTCCTGCAGGCGGTTGCTGACAGCCAGTAACTGGTAACGGCGCATCTGCACATATGAAGGATAAACCTTCACCACATATTGTGACGGGAAAATATACCTGCGTTTTACGAGTTGCAGGGGAGCATGCACATACACATTGATATCTTCAAAAATATATTCCCCGCGGGTAGTAGGTTTCAGAATATATTCCAGCTGGCTTTCAGCCGTTCTGTCGATCTTGATTTTTCTTATCCATTTCCTTTCCTGGAACTGTGCCGGCAACTCATCAATAATACTGGTACGGACCGGGAATCCATAATGATTGAACAGCCGGATAAAAACTTTGTTATCATCACCGATACTGAAACGGTCAGACACAATTCTTTCAGCCCCCATCCCCTTTTTTTTGCCATAAACAAGAATGGCATCAATAACCACAGCCATCAACAGTAACAAAAGGATCAGACCGCCAATGCGGAACCATGCCGGGAAAAAATAACTCAGCACAAATACCACCGCCGCCGATCCGGCGATGTAGTAGACGATGTTGTTTAAGTAGAAAGATTTTAGCATGATGTCAGAAGTCGGAGGTCAGAGGTCTGACCGAAGACCCAAATGGTTTAAATAGTTCTCCAGTTTTCGTAAAGTTTATAAATTTTTGCACCTAACTCATCCAGCTTCTTTTCCAGATCAGTAAATATCTCAATATTAATGTAAGAGCAGTCCCTGCTGAAAAATAACCAGACTTTAGTTTCTTCTAATGAACCCATAGCATAAACAAGGTGCTTTTTGAATTCATTTTCATAGATTCGTTTCCCCCATCCTTCTGCAATATTAGCTGATATGGACCGTGAGGAACGGACAATCTGATCAGTCAGCGAATATCTTTCCTCTTTTGGAAAATTTCTTGTACTACGAAAAATATCCATAGCAAGTTGATATGAAAGATTAAAAACTTCCAGGTCAAAAACTGTTTTGATCATAAGATAAATTCAGGTTTGAAAGATCCTAACTAATCCGACTTCTGACCTCAGACCTCTGACTTCAGACCTCCTACCTCGGGACATCCATCCCCTGTATGATCTGTTTGATCACATCATCTTCCGTTATACCTTCCATTTCTTTATCCGGAGATAAAATGATACGATGACGAAGCACGGGCGGAACAACCGACAATATATCTTCCGGTGTCACAAAGTCACGACCCTGCATGGCGGCCATGGCTTTGGATGCATTCATGATAGCCAGCGATGCCCGCGGGGAAGCGCCGAGATAAATGGATTTATGGTTCCGGGTCTGGTTGATCAGTTTGGCAATGAACTGCAGTAATCTTTCTTCAATGATCTGAGTCTTTATTTGCTGCCGCAACGATATGACCTGCTGTGCCTGCAATGCCGGCTTGATCATTTCCATAGCCGTAGTGTTGCCCATATTGTGAAATTGGGTAAGCATATTTGTTTCTTCCAGTTCAGTAGGATAAGGAACTATTATTTTAAAAAGAAAGCGGTCCAGTTGTGCTTCGGGCAAACGATAAGTTCCTTCCTGCTCCACCGGGTTTTGTGTAGCCAATACCATAAAGGGTGATGACATGGGATATGTTTTGCCATCCACGGTTGCCTGTCTTTCTTCCATAATTTCCAATAAAGCAGATTGAGTTTTGGCCGGAGCCCTGTTGATCTCATCCACCAATATTATATTGCTGAATACAGGGCCTTTTTTAAATTCAAAACTGGCTTCTTTGGGATTAAAGACCGGGGTTCCCAATACATCGGATGGCATCAGGTCCGGTGTAAACTGGATGCGGGAAAAACCGGCATTCACACTTTTAGCAACCAATTTTGCTGTTAAAGTTTTGGCCACGCCGGGAACACCTTCGATCAAAACATGGCCATCGGCCAGTAAGGCTGTAATGATGAGTCTTACCATTTCATCCTGCCCAACAATGATCTTTTTGATCTCATTGCGGATAGATGTAACAGCTTCGTTCAATGCTGTAAGATCAGTACGTTGCTGAAAAATTTGTTCTTCCATAATTTTTGTTTTTGGCGCCTCACCCCCGAGCTACGCTCCTTCCCTTCGCTCCGCTCGGGAACTCCTGGCGGAGAGGGTGAGGCTACGCTTTTTTATAAAACGATTCCAGTTGTTTATGGAAATCGGTTACCTGGTTATTATTTATTTCTGAAACTTCATCAAGATTTTTAATAAACGAAACAATACGCCTGATCTCTGGTTCTTCGACGCCGGATTTATATTGAAGGTTTTTTACAAACTCATCATCCAGCGAACCGGTTGGCAATTTATATTTATTACGCACATGCTCCAGGAAATAAGACCCCATTTTCCGGCAAAGGTTCTTGTGATCG
>DATHDV010000074.1:0-4642 GCA_035318845.1 Chitinophagaceae bacterium | reverse complement strand
ACAAAGCGACTGCTTTCCTCTTCCGGCAATTGTTTTTTGAAACCTGCCGGGAGGAGGAACCGCCCCTTGGCGTCCAAAGTAGCTTCGAATTCTCCGAGAAAACCTGTCATTATCAGGGGTTTGAGTCAATTTTTTAATAATTGACACAAAATAACACTTTTTCCCACTTAACCACCAAATTTTTTGAAATTTAATTTTTCCCCATCCCATTTACCCCTGGAAGTCAATGCAGCAAAGGTTTTAGCCAGATGTGAGATTTTTTTGGAAAGAAAACAGGTGAATGAACTGTGGATTGCGGTGGAAAAGCTGTGGAAAGTGATAGAAGGAGCTGGTTTTTGGGAATTAAATCGCAAATTGAATTCAAATCAAAGCCATGCCTGCCGGATATTCTGGAATACCATTATTACAGAAGCTTGGCATCAAGCCTGAAATGAAAATATTACTGATCAATCAGCCGGTTGATTATTATTCTTTGTTGGAAACAAACATCAGCGATCAATTATGTAAGAAAAATGAAACGCCTGACTTTGTTCATCTCTTTGTAAAGACATCAAAAGAGTTTGAAGCAGAAATGAAAAAACTAAAAGCGGTTTGCAAAAAGAATACGGGTATTACCATTTGGGTTTCCTGGTATAAGAAGTCGGCAAAGATCCCAACCGATGTTACCGAAGATGTAATACGCAACTATGCATTGAAGAATGAGCTGGTAGATGTAAAAGTTTGTGCGGTGAGTGATATATGGAGCGGTTTAAAACTGGTTGTACCATTGGCCAAACGATAGTATTTTTACATTTAATCAAATACAACAGTTAGTTGTGTTATGAAAGATCCACGCAACATATCGATACAGGATTATACCTATTCTCTTCCCGAAGAAAGGATCGCTAAATATCCTTTAGCTGAAAGAGATGCTTCCAAACTGCTTATTTATAAAGAAGGAAAGATCACAGAAGATATTTACAGCCGTATTTCCAGGCATATTCCGGAAGACTCATTACTCATTTTCAACAATACAAAAGTGGTAGAAGCAAGACTGCTTTTCCAAAAACCAACCGGTGGGATCATTGAAATATTCTGTCTCGAACCGCATGAGCAATATGCTGACATCACAACCGCCATGCTGCAAAAAGGAAAGGTATTGTGGCAATGCCTTGTCGGTGGAGTTTCTAAATGGAAGAAAGGACAATTGCTGGAGAAAAAGATCAGGAAGCATGAAAAAGAAATAATACTGAAAGCAGGTTATATTGAAAAAAGAACTGATTCATTCATTATTGAATTATCCTGGTCACCTGCCGATCTCAGCTTCGCAGAAATATTGCACGAAGCCGGAGCCATTCCTCTTCCCCCCTATATAAAAAGAGCAGTTGAAGAATCGGATGCCAAAAGATACCAGACTGTATATGCTGATTTGGAAGGTTCAGTAGCTGCCCCAACGGCAGGTCTGCATTTTACAGGCAATATTTTCCAACAACTCAAAGAAAAAAACATCCAGGCTGATTTCCTGACGCTGCATGTAGGTGCCGGCACATTCAAACCGGTGAAAACTGAAACCATGCAGGAACACGACATGCATGCAGAGTGGATGGATGTTTCAAAGACTACCATCGAGAATATTTTAAACAACCTTGATAAGAACATCATCGCTGTTGGCACCACTTCGCTTCGTACTATAGAAAGTTTGTATTGGTTGGGCCTGAAGAGTCGTGAGTCTTTAGTCGTTAGTCATGAGCCAATACAATTACTTCAGTGGGAAGCTTATGAATTGGCTGAAAAAAATATCTCGGTAAAAGATGCTCTGCAATTCTTGCTGGATTGGATGGGTAAAAACAAAATGGAAAGATTAATTACCAAAACCCAGATACTGATAGCACCCGGTTATCCATTCAAAATTGTAAAAGGACTCATCACAAATTTTCACCAGCCACAATCTACATTATTGTTATTAGTAGCAGCATTCATTGGAAATGACTGGAGAAAAGTTTATGACCATGCCCTTCAAAATGAATTCCGTTTCCTAAGTTATGGGGATGGATGTTTGTTATGGAGACCCTTCGACTAATTCAGGGCAGGCAGATCAAACCTTCTTCAACGGGAGGTCAACGGTGAAAGTGCTGCCCTTACCCAATATGCTTTCAGCTTTTATATCGCCGTCATGCGCTTCTACCATCGTCTTCACATAGCTTAATCCCAGGCCAAATCCTTTTACATTATGAATGTTCCCGGTATGGGCCCGGTAAAAACGTTCAAAGATCTTTTTCAGGGTATCCCTTGTCATACCAATACCATTGTCTTCGATCTTTAAGCTGAATTTTTTCCCGTTGGAATGTGTAGAAAGCTTAACAACCGGTGGCGTATTTTCCTTTGAATATTTCAATGCATTATCCACCAGGTTATTCACCAGGTTGGAGAGGTGTACTTCATCCGCTTCAATGGTATCGTTTTGTGCATCCAGGATCATTTCCACTTTCCCCTTCCTGTCTTCCAGTTGCAGGGCAAAATTATCAACGACATCTTTTATCACTTCATGAATATGCACCGGTTTAAGGTTCAGATCAACTTCCTGCTTTTCTAATTGTGAAGCCTTTAAAATTGTTTCCACCTGACGGTTCATCCGCTGGTTCTCTTCCTTGATGATACTGTTGAAATAATTCATCTTTTCCCGGTCCTCCAGTACTTTTTCATTCCGCATGGCATCCACTGCCAGTGAGATAGTGGCGATCGGTGTTTTAAATTCATGCGTCATGTTGTTGATAAAATCATTTTTGATCTTTGCCAGTTTCTTCTGGCGCAACATAGTACGAACAGTAAGATAGAACGCCGCGAGGATAATAATGGTGAATGCTATCGAAGTGGCAATTCTCCACTTGAGGGATCTGTAAACAAAACTCTTGATATTGGGTATTATAACAACCAGCACTTCACTGGTGCTGAGATTTTCGCCCGCAGTACCACTTAGCGCTTCCAAACCAACGTATTTAATATGGTTGTGTATAGTGTCTTCAAAAAAAGTCATGAAGTTGGCCGTCACTTTTTCGAAAACAGTATTGTCGTTATTGTCAAATGAAGCTATTCCAAATTCAAACCGGATATCTTTAAGTTCATTGGCTAAAAATGCTTTTACAAATTTCTTTCTGACCTCTTCCATATCAACCCTTTGACCAATATTCAAAGGTTTTGAAAAATCAAGAATAAATTCATCTGTCAGCAGCCCCCGCTTGGTATTGCCGGCGGCATAACTGCCTTTATGTTCTGCCAGTTGCGCCGCCACTGTTTTTGCCGATTCTTCTACGCTGTGCTTGATCTGTTCTTCCCGTAGCATCACCATATTCTTTATCCAGGAGACCTGGATAACAATAATACCTATCAAGGACAGGCTTATTAAAATAGTGATAATTGAGAAAGTTCGTTTCATTTATAGTAAATGCGTAGCAAGATAGAAAACCTTATTTGCCCGGCAAAAATACATAGCCAAAGCCGCAACACCGTGCCGGATCAGAATATTTGCAACTGTTTTAACGGTGTTTTACAAAAAGAGGGATAACCTATGACCAGGATAGACAACTATCTCATTTATTAAACCGATTTAAGCTGGAAAGAAGTTTTTTTATAAAAAAGATTTTTCATCCTAAATTGAACTATGATTGAACCGGGACCGGGCATATTACTGATCGCTGACCCTTTCCTGAAAGACCCCAACTTTCTGAGGACGGTTGTTTTTTTATGCGAACATAAAGAAGAAGGCAGTTTTGGATTTGTCCTGAACCGCCAATATGAGAATACATTGGACGAACTGATCCCCGAACTGGAAGGTCATAAAATACCTGTTTTTTATGGCGGCCCGGTACAGATAGATACCATTCATTTCTTGCATCAATACCCTGTTGAAATACCCGGGGGACAGGAAGTGTTGAAAGGAGTGTTTTGGGGTGGTGACTTTGATGCGGTGATCAACTTCATCAAGAACGAAGAGTTTGACAAAGACAAGATCCGTTTTTATATTGGTTACTCCGGCTGGGGTGAAGGGCAGTTAGATACGGAAATGAAAGAAAAAACATGGCTCACCGTTAAAGCCGCCCGGAAACTGGTTTTTCATCCTGATTATGGCGCTATATGGAAAGACTCACTCAAAACCCTTGGTGGTGATTATGAAATGATGGTGAATTTCCCGATCGATCCGCAGTTGAATTAGGTATCAAATAAAAAACCTTTCAAATATCTGAAAGGTTCTAATCTTTTATGACAACAGTTTGTTTTTCCAGTTTTATTATTCAACATGTACTGCACCTTCAACTAACACCGTCACTTTGTTATTGAGTACTTCAACAAACCCTCCCTGTATATCAAAGTATGCAAAATGATTTTGTTTGTCTTTTAAAACTTTTAACCGGCCAGCTTTTAATGCACTGACCAACGGAGCATGTTTTTCCAATACTTCAAAACTCCCGCTGAAGCCCGGCATCTGAACGCCATAGACCTCGCCGCTGTATATTTTTTTTTCTGGTGTAAGTATCTCGAGATTCATGTTTAATTGTTGAGTAAAGAACAGAAAGCTGAAGAGTGCGACGCAACGAAGATCATCCGTGTTAATGTCGTTGGTAACATAATCCATTCAACTCCCTTGTATAAAGAACTATCAAGTAAA
>DATHDV010000073.1:0-6624 GCA_035318845.1 Chitinophagaceae bacterium | reverse complement strand
GTTCTTCCGCAGGCATCGACAATATTAGCCGGTGCTCCGGGATTGACAGCTTGTGCAGGACAAGAAACCGTTGATGCTCCATTAGCAGGTGCTGTTAAACCACCACTGTAAATGATTGTATAGGTCTTGGTCCAATCTGCCGTGGTTGTTCCATTGCAAGCTGTGTAACGATACCTGTATACTACAGTTCCATTACAAGTTGGGCCTGTTTCTGGTGTTCTGCTAACAAATGCAGCACTAACAGATCTTCCGCAAGCATCGGCAATATTAGCTGGTGCACCAGGATCAGTTGCATCAGCCGGACAGCTTACTGTTGCTGTTGCATTAGCAGGAGCTGTTAATCCACCACTGTAAATAATTGTATAAGTATAAGTCCAGTCTGCTGTAGTTGTGTTATCACAAGCCGTGTAACGATAGGTCCATACCACAGAGCCATTACATACTGGCGGAGTTGTTGAACCTACCAAAGCTGGAGTGACAGTTCTTCCGCAGGCATCGACAATATTCGCCGGTGCGCCAGGATTGCCAGCTTGTGCAGGACAAGAAACAGTTGATGCTCCGTTAGCAGGTGCTGTTAAACCACCAC
Organism: Chitinophagaceae bacterium; assembly: GCA_035318845.1. Classification (GTDB taxonomy): domain Bacteria; phylum Bacteroidota; class Bacteroidia; order Chitinophagales; family Chitinophagaceae; genus JJ008. Next base: position 6,038 of record DATHDV010000073.1, on the reverse strand, counting down.
TATAAATAATTGTATAAGTATAGGTCCAGTCTGCTGTGGTTGTTCCGTCACAAGCCGTGTAACGATAAGTCCATACTACAGAGCCATTACATACTGGCGGAGTTGTTGAACCTACCAAAGCCGGAGTGACAGTCCTTCCGCAGGCATCTAAAATATTTGCAGGTGCACCAGGATTAACAGCTGCTGCAGGACATGATACGGTTGATGATCCATTGGCCGGTGGAGTTAAGGCACCGGTGTAATCTACCGTTAATGTTTGTGTACATTGGCTGCTATTTCCGCATCCATCAGTAATGGTATATGTTCTTATAAATGAATATTCACAATTTATATCACCTGTAATTGTACCATCAGAATGAGAAATAGTTAAGGAACTTGTTGCAGTACAATTATCAGATGCAGTTCCGCCCCCTGCAATAAATGATCCGATCGTTGTAAATGCTGCAGGCAGGTTTGCCGTGCAGGTAACAGTTGCTGCCGAAGGGCAGGTGACCGAAGGCGGAGTAATATCAACAGCATGAAAAACTTGAGAACATGTAGTGCTGCATCCATTCTTAGTAGTAATAAGTTGTATAGTATAATTGCTGCAGGTGGCAGGGGCCACTACGCTTACAGTCGGACCGGAAGTAGAACCTGGAATACCTGCAGTGCCTGCTATAATTGACCATGCATATGTATCATTTCCAGCAGGACCGGAATAAATATTCGTAGTCCCGGGGCATACATTATCATTACCCGTTACACCACATGGAGCGGCCGCATTCACGGTTACTACTTGTGTAATTGAATCCTTGCAACTCGAAATACCGGTTACAACCAGTTTAACATTAAAGGTTCCTGCAGTCGCATAAGTGTGACTCGGATTTGTTGCTGTAGATGTATTGTTTACACCTGAACTTGGTTCTCCAAAATTCCACAGATAAGAGCTTCCATTTGTGCTTGTATTTGTAAAATTTGTAGCATTTCCCAAGCATGGTGTATTATTAGTAAAGTTTGGTACCGGCAAAGAAGAAAAAGTAGTTACGGCCAGATCACTTAAAGCAGAAGTAGTTCCCTGGGAAACTCCTGTTTCAAATAATACAGTGGCAAAACAGGGATCAATTCCAATACCCCCAAGGGCTGAAACAGCAATTTTAGCTTCGAAAAATGCGCCTGTCAAATACTGACCAGCGGGACCGCCTTTACTACCCGGGTAATTCCAGCCGGCTGGAACTGGCAACTGTACTGAATTAACCGCAGCAGATGAGCCAAATGCTCCTATCACTCCCGAATTCAAAGCACCTCCGGTCCATGTGAAAATAGTTGGAGTAGAAACACCTCCACCCTGTGTAAACAAACTGGCGATCAAAATATCACCTTCTGTGTGTATTCCATTAAAAGTTCCATTTGGATTTAAACTGACCGGGCTTTTAAAGATCCAGATACCAATTTTTGCATCGCCGTTAATCGCATAACGATCCGCAAAAACATACAATGTATCGCAGATCAATGCAGCGCCTACGTCGCCCATATCGGTTTTATCATTGGCAGAGGATAATGTCCAGGCCCAGTTTGACAATAAATTCACATCGGCTGAACCATTGGTGAATTTATCATCTGTATTCCCTCCATTCATTACATCAGCACTCCTTAGAGAGAGAACCGGGGGGATGCCATTTTGAGTCAAAATAAATGGCCACTCTGATGGATTTCCGTTCACAACGGGATGGCCCGCATAAGGGCACTGTGCCGATGCAGTGGAAGAAAATAAAAAAGCCATCAGTAAAAATATACTCATGGCATTCCTCCACTTTAGCAACATTTTCTTACAAACAGTAACAACTGTACGGGTTGCTGTAAAATCTTTTACAGCCATCGGGGTGGATAAGAAATTTCTCATATTTAAGTTTTGATGATCCAAAAAAAAGTATATGCTTCGGTTCAAAGCACAGGATTATTCTGTCTTTTACAGGGAGGGGATTCGTCAATAAAAAATGATGATCAGTAACAGTTGGTTCGTCAGGGGAGTAGTATTCCTACGGAGTTTTACAGGAGTTGGGAAAATAAAAATAGACAAGTTTTTTGATTTTCAAACTATTGGGGAAAAAATATTTTTTTTCACAATCGTATATATACGTAGGAAGGGTTTGACAAACCAGCTCCAGCCAGATCCAGGAACCCGTTCTTTTAAACTTTTTTTAATCAGAGTTGGTTGGGTTACACAATCGGCTGAACATAACAGTGTGGTCTAAACTCCACACTGTTGGTTAAACATTGAAACTTCTTTGGGAGCTACATATATTACTATAGTATGATATTCACTTTGAAGTTCGGCAAAGAACGACTGGCAGAGTTTATATCAGCTGCCTCTTATACAATTGTACCGCATTTTCAAATCCCAAATAAATGGCATCACAGATCAATGCATGGCCAATGCTTACTTCATCCAGCCAGGGTATATTTTGTTTAAAGTATTTTAAGTTGCGCAGGTCAAGGTCATGCCCGGCATTTAATCCCAGGCCAAGGTCTTTTGCTTTTTTCGCTGCAGCAATATAGGGTTCTGCTGCCTGTTGCTTATTGCCTATTGCATATTGTTTCGCATAACCTTCAGTATAAAGCTCAATACGATCAGTTCCGGTAGCCACAGCGCCTTCTACCATTTTAATATCGGGATCGACAAAAATAGAAACACGGATGCCGGCATCTTTAAACAGTTTGATCTTTCCTGTTAAATACTCTTTATGCTTAACAGTGTCCCATCCATGGTCGCTGGTGAGTTGACCTAATGTATCAGGCACCAATGTTACCTGTGTTGGTTTTGTTTCTAAAACCAGGTCAACAAATTTTTGTTCGGTGCAATTGCCTTCAATATTAAATTCAGTAGTGATGATCTTTTTTATTTGTCTTACATCTTCATAGCGGATATGCCGTTCATCGGGGCGGGGATGCACGGTTACTCCATCAGCCCCGAAGCGTTGCACATCCATGGCTGCTTTTACCACATCGGGATTATTACCGCCCCTTGCATTGCGCAGCGTAGCAAACTTGTTGATGTTGACAGAAAGTTTTGTCATCTTAATTACTAACTTTTAATAAAACTACTCCATGCGGCACCACTTTGGTCGCAAATGTTTCTTTGAAACTACCGAGGTCCTTCTGCCGCCACAGGTCTCTTACTGTACATTTATCCGATAAGCCCAATTCATTCCAGTTGATAGTAATTTTCATGTGCTCATCCGTAAGATTAAAAATACCGATGGCTTTAGTTCCATCTTCCAGTTCTTTTGCCCAAACCTGGTAGTCAATATTTGCAATGACCTGTTTTGCCTGTTTGCCCAATAGGTCCTGGTCAATAGCAATCACTTCATCGTTGGTTAAAAGATTCAATGTAAAATCATCGAGCTTGCTGATATCGCAGCCGATCAGCAATGGAGCTGATAACAAACACCATAAACTGATATGGGTGTACTGTTCATCGGGATTAAGTTTTGTGGGATGCAGATCCTCTCCCCAACCTACCTGGCCCACGATCAGCATATCCGGGTCATTCCAGCGGCCGGGTTGTGCATAGGGATATTGAACAGTTTGATTAAAGCCGATACTGCTTAAGCTTTTCCAGTTATCTGAAATATCGCCGGTCGTTCGCCAGCAATTACCATCTACTGCAGCACCCCATTTCCAAACCTCTTTCATTCCATACTGGCAAAGACTATAAACGATATCTCTTTTCTGCGAACGTAAAGCAGCCTGCATCACTTTATATGGTTTTTGAAAAGCTGCCAATGCGGTATCCTTGCCTTCCTTCAGATCCCCGTAACTGCACCAATCATATTTCAAATAATCAATGCCCCAGTTAGCATACATCATTGCATCCTGCTTTTCAAATTTGTAAGAACCCAGGTAACCGCCGCAGGTTTTTGGCCCGGGAGAAGAATAGATGCCAAACTTCAATCCTTTTTCATGCAGCCAGTTTCCCAATCCTTTCATATCGGGGAATTTGGTATTCGCCATAACTTCACCTTTGACATTTCTTTTTTCAGCTTCCCAGCCATCATCAATATTCATATAGGTCCATCCATGATCGATCAAACCTTTATCGATCATCGCCTGCGCCGAGCTTTTCAGTTTTTCATCACTTACACTCAGGCCCCAGCAGTTCCAACTGTTCCAGCCCATCGGTGGGGTTAATGCTAATAGGTTACCGCAACGAACCGTGAATTCTCTTTTGGCTTCACCTGAACTGTTTTTTACAACAAAATTCATTTTATAATCACCGGCTTTCGGCAAGCTGCCGGTAATGATGCCTGTGTTTGCATCAACGATCAACCCGGGCGGAAGATCTTCGACAATATATTGCAAAGGTTTTTCACCGGTGGCGGCGATCTTAAATAAAAAAGGAGAACCGGGTCTGACGCCAAATACTTTTGCGCCATTTATTTTTGGTGAAGCTGATACAGGTGGTGTAAGATTATAAAATGTTACTTTCCGGTTGCTGGCAGTTTTCCCCGAGACTTTTTCTACAAAATCCACAACAATATCAAGGCGCTTGTTGACAGGAAGGCCAAGGTCAGCAACAAGATTTTTATCGGGAGTAATAGTGACTGCCTTATCTTTTGCATAGATCACTTTGTCGGCATCTGAATCGGTAACTTTTATTTTCAGTGTTCCGCTAATGGATTGGTTGATGATATTGGAAACAACGATCGGGGTAGAGAGCTTATTACTGATGTTCACCTCACCGGTCCTGAAATTTATTTTGATCCCATCTGCCAGGTCCATCATATTAATAAATGGAGTGCCGCCAAAAATACCACCGCGGCCATTGCCGTCATAAACTTTTACCGCAATAACATTGTCTGCATCCCATTTGATAGCGGGGTTCTTAGTACTGATATGATATTCTCTTTCTTCATCCCAAGCCGTTACATAACCCCCGGGTTGATTGGGGAATGATCCTTTTTTCCCGATCAATACTCCATTCAGGTACACTTCATCGGCATCATCGATCTTGGCAAGATATATCCTCAGTGAATCTTTCCAGTAAGCCTGTTCTTTCAGGAAGGAAGAGATCTTTACATGCATGCGATACCATGCAAACCCATTGTAATCTTTATAGCCCTGCTCATCCCAAACGATATTTGTTTGCAGGGTCTCCCACTTACTGTCGTCAAAACCCGGTTGATTCCAGGCAATATTATCACCGGTCTTGAATTTGGCATCCGTGATCTGTATGGTCTGGCCAAAAAGTAAAGAGGTTTGAAAAAATAGCAATACCGGCAATAACCTTTTCATCGAAATTTTTTACCAAGCTACTAAAAATAAAAATCCTGACCCCCATCCCCTAAAGGGGAGCAACAGTTTTCCTCTTTAGGGGATAGGGGCAAAACTATAACTCCATCCAGGTATGATCGGCCAGCAAGCGGACAGCGGAAATAAATTTCTTAAACGGTCCGTTCTTCCCCCATTCTTTGGGTGAAACGAGTGATAACATAGAACTACCATCATGTTTTTCATAGAGATGATAAATCTGGCCGATATTGGGCTTGAAAGAAAGTTTTGCACTGTAGATCATCATCGAAAGCTCTTTTCGTTTCTGGATCTCATGTGCCTGCAACGCCAGCAGTTCAATTTGTTTACGTATCTGGTCCAGTTGCATATTGGTTTGTTCTTCCATCGCTGTAAGGGCTTTGTGTTTTATCAACCCTTCTTCATTATGTTTGATAACAGCGCCGGAAACAGAAGCCGAGTAGGGCAGCACACTCAACTGCTTATGATATATCTCTGAGTTGCTGTAAGATCTTCCGTCCTCTTTTATACCCTGCTGTGTTATTTTAAGATAACCATTCGGCATGATCTCATGCACTACATGCAGCAGCGCTTCTCCTTTTTTATAAAAATGAATTTCAAAAGTGATCCCGTCGGGAATAGCGACCTGCACCTTATCAGCCAGTTCATGATCGTCAAAATCATTCAGCCCGCCATCGGCATTTATTTTATAGCCAGAAGCAAAAGCCTGGTTCTCCAGGGTAACCCAGTTATGATAAATAATAAGTTCTTTT
>DATHDV010000072.1:0-29156 GCA_035318845.1 Chitinophagaceae bacterium | reverse complement strand
GCAGGGAATTAAGGACACAGCAGAAAGGATAAAGATCATTTCCCAGGAAAGGATAACAGATGAACTGAATAAGATCATTGCTTCACCAAAACCTTCTGTTGGTTTTGACCTGCTTTACAAAAGCGGTTTGCTGCAGATCATTTTTCCTCAAATGGTGGAACTGGCCGGGGCTGAATATAAAGATGGCCATGGGCATAAGGATAATTTTTATCACACGTTGCAGGTGCTTGATAATTTATCTGCGAAATCAGGTGACCTCTGGCTGCGATGGGCGGCCGTATTGCATGATATTGCAAAACCCGTCACTAAAAAATTTGAAGAAGGACACGGCTGGACCTTTCATGGTCATGAAGCAGTGGGAGGAAGGATGGTACCGAAGATATTTGCAAAATTAAAGCTGCCTCAAAACGAAAAAATGCGTTTTGTAAGAAAGATGGTTGAATTGCATCTTCGACCTATCAGCCTGACCAAAGAAAATATCACCGATTCAGCTATTCGCAGGCTCTTGTTTGATGCAGGAGAAGACATTGATTCACTGATGATGCTTTGTGAAGCAGATATTACTTCAAAGAATAAAACAAAAGTTAAACGCTATCTTGAAAATTTTCAGTTGGTATGGGAACGATGTAAAGCTGTGGAAGAAAAAGATCATATACGAACCTGGCAGCCGCCGGTAGATGGGATCATGATCATGGAAATATTCGGACTTTCGCCATCAAAACCGGTCGGAATTTTAAAAGACGCCTTAAAAGATGCCATGTTGGATGGTATTATCCCGAATACAAAAGAAGCTGCGTTGAAATTTGTTATTGAGAAAGCAGGGGAGATGGGTTTGAAAGTAAAGAAACCTTAAATTTGCTATATGGCTATTCTGAAATTCAGGGTTTATTTTGAAGAGGACGAAAGTGTGTACCGTGATGTGGTCATCCGGCACACACAATCTTTTTTTGATCTGCATGAAGCGATATTAAAAGCCTATGAATTTGATAATAAACACCAGGCGACTTTTTTCCGCAGTAATGACCATTGGCAGCGGGGCCGTGAAATTTCCATTGAAAAATATGACCAGGAATATAAAGCGCCGCCGCTGATCATGAGTGAAACAACTATTGGTTCTGAGATCAGGAATCCCAATCAACGGTTCACTTACTTGTACGATTTTAATAAGAACTGGAATTTTTTACTGGAATTGATCAATGTATCCAAAGAAGAAAATCCCAAGATCAGTTATCCATCCACGGTTAGAACGGAAGGCATTGCTCCCAGCCAGTATGGTACCAAGGGTTTGCTGGGTGAAAAATTTGCTGATATAGAAGAAAAATATGACCTGACACAGGTGCCGGTGGGAGATGGGTTTAGTGAAAAAGATGAAGAAGGCGAGGACCTTGGCATTGGAGACGATGAAGTAGCAGCAGAAGGTGGCGAAGAAGAAGTGTAAGAGAGTCGTTAATCTTTAGTCGTTAGTCGGGAGTCAGCTGAGTACTTCTGTTGAATATTCAAACTGAAGATTTTTTGAGCAATCCCAAACAAAAAACAGTTATCATTATTTGCGGTCCGACTGCAGTTGGAAAAACTTCCATAGCAATTCAATTAGCAAAACATTTTCAAACAGAAATTATTTCGGCTGACAGCAGACAGTGTTTCAAAGAACTGAATATTGGCGTTGCAAGACCATCTGCTGAGGAACTAAAAGAAGTGAAGCATCATTTCATCGCTTCCCACTCCATTCATGAAGAAGTGAATGCCGCTGTCTTTGAAAAATTTGCAGTAGAGAAAGCAAAGGAATTATTTCAACATCATGATATTCTCGTGATGGTTGGCGGCACCGGTTTATATATCAAAGCTTTTACGGAAGGGTTAGACAGCATTCCGGATATTGATCCGGCTATCCGGGAAAATATCATCTGTAATTATGAAAAAAAAGGCCTGGAATGGCTGCAACAGGAAGTGAAGCTGAAAGATCCTTTATTTTATGAAAAAGGAGAAATTCAAAATCCCCAACGAATGATGCGGGCATTGGAAGTGATGGAATCCACCGGGCAATCGATCGTTTCATTTCACAAAACTGCCAAGACAAAAAGAGATTTTGCTATTATTAATATTGGGCTGGAGTTGACCAAAGAAGAACTGTCTAGGAATATCAATGCAAGAACGGATAAAATGATGGAAGCAGGTTTGCTGAATGAAGTAAAAGATCTGCTTCCATATAAAATGCTCAATGCTTTGCAAACAGTTGGTTACAAAGAATTATTTGATCACCTGCAGGGAAATATTTCGTTGGATGATGCTGTTGGGCAAATTAAAACCAGCACCAGGCAATATGCCAAAAGGCAGATGACATGGTTTAAAAAAGAAAGATCCATTAACTGGTTTCATCCGCAGGACCTGGAAGGAATGAAAGAATTGATAGAACAGCAAACGCTTTAAGCGATCCTGTTCTTTTTCCTGAATAACAAGGCGTCTACAGAATATTTCCCGCTTCCCAGGATAAATATGACCAATGACAATATTAAAAATAAGAGAGCCAGTTGTTTGTCATTAAATCCCTGGCCTTTAAGGGCAATAAAATATACCACGATCATTGCTATCAGTATCGGGATCACGGCAAGTCGTGTAAACAAACCAATCGTGACCAGTATCCCGCAAAAGAATTCGGCAAAGATCACCAGGTTATAAGAAGTTTTGACGCCAAGACCGATATAGTCTTTGAACATCGGCAGGTACTGGTCGTAGTGTTCGATCTTCCCATAGCCAATATAAATGAACAGACCGCCAAATATTAACCGGAGCAGGAGTTTGCCCAGGTCTGCATGTAAAGATTGGGTGCTTAATATTTTATTTTTCATTTTGTATAATTATTTTTCTACAAATTCTTTTAGTGACTTGCCGACGATATGGGTCCATCCTCCGGCAAAACTTTTTTTGGCAAAATCAGGATTATTCTTCGGGAATGTCTCCAATCCTTCGTGAGTTAATTTCAATCTTGTTTTGCCGCCTTCTTCAAATAATTCAAATGTTACAAAAGAATTTCCTTCATAGCCATCATAACGCCAGCTGTAAGCCAGTTTTTTGTTGACCACAACATCAGTTATTTTGCAGAGGTGTAAATATTTTTCTCCCTTGTGTCCCTCACCCGTAAACTGGAATTCAAATCCCACTACCGGTTTAAATTCTGCCAGATCAAAATACCATTGCTTCATCTCATCTTTATTGGTAATAGCCATCCATACTTTTTCCACGGGGGCATTATAAGTTCTTTCTATTGTAAATGGATCGTTTTTCATTTTTACTTATTTAGAGTTATTTTAAATAGAAATCTTTTCTACATATTCTTCCAGGCGATCAACATGTTGGATCATACCTTCCCTGGCTCCATATTCTTTTACCACTTTTTCCAATGCTGCAGCAGATTCGAATACCGACTTCATGGTAAGCAAGGTTTTGTTGCCTTGCTTTTCAAAACTGACTGTTACATGAAAGTTCACAGGTTCAGCATCTACATCGCCGCTATGTTTATAAACCAGGCGTTCCGGTTTTACTACTTCGATAAAGACGATCTTATTCGGATAGTCCCTGCCATCAGGCCCGTGCATTGTTAAACGCCAAACGCCACCGGCTTTTACATTCATTTCATGAACAGTATTGGTGAAACCTGTAGGTCCCCACCATCGGGCCACATGTTCCGGGTCGGTCCAAACTTTCCAAACCAATTCTCTCGGGGCATTAATGAGCCGGGTGATATTGAGTTCCTTATCGGATGCGTTGTTTTGTATCTTACTTTCTTTTAGCATGTTTTTTATTTTTAGCAGTGTTTTTATTTTCAGCCTGTAATTTATTCAGGTAAGCTTCGAGGGAATCTAATTTCGCATTCCAGAATTTCCGGTATTGTTCTATCCAGTCGGACACTTCATTCAGTTTTTGAAGCCTGGCTTCGTAATACCGCTCCCTGCCGTGTTGCTTAACAACTATAAGGCCACACTCCGTAAGAATTTTCACATGTTTGTAAATAGCAGTACGGCTTACATCAAAGTTTCCCGCTACGGAGTTTACATTAAGGGGTTTTTGGGCGATCATACAAATGATCTCTCTCCTGGTCGGGTCGGCGATTGCCTGGAATACATCTCTTCTCATGGATTAAATGGAACCTTTTGGTTGCACAAATATATGTAACCTTTTGGTTTCACAAAATAATTTTTTAAAAAATTATCCGGTTACCTGATTTATTTAAAGAAGGTGGGGAAAATAATACCGGCTATAGCTATTTTTTCTTGAGTTGCAGCAGTATGGTTCTCTCTTTCGCAGGCAGATCGCATTTCGCTTGACCGGACGTATTGTCGCTTACGATGAATATATTACCGCTATTATCAACGGTAATTCCTTCCAGGTTGGTGCTGTAGCCCTGTAATTTATAAGTGGCAGAAGTTTCGGTTAAATGATCAACTGTAATATTTTTAAGTGTTTCAACCAATAACCTGCCGCTGCTGTCTATATTGACCGATTCAATGTATTGTTGCCTGAGCTTGCCTTTTGAATAAGATTTTAAACAGATCAACCGGGAGTTGGCGATGTCGTAACAGATGTCTGAATACCGCCATTGCTCATTTTCCAACGGCAATTCGATCATGGATTCATATTTCAGTGTGAAAGAAGTGCTCTCATTACCGGGTTCTGCACTGAATGTATATACCTGCGACTTTGTCTTATCGTCATTTCTTTCCCGCAACAGGTAAAATTTATTATTTGTTTCATTGGCCGCAATGCCTTCCATGCCATCCCCGTCTTTTGATTTGACCGGGATCGGTACTGAAGTCTCTATTTGTTTAACAACAGCTGTCCGGTTATCCACTTCGTACACAGCAGCTATATTTTCCGAGACCATGTATAACCTGCCTTTATACGAGGTCATACCTTCCATTTCAAATTCCTGCGGTACTTTTAAATTGATGACACTATCTATCGTTCCTGTTTGCGGGTTTAATACAAGGACCACCGGGCAACGTTCTGATGCAAGACAAAGATTGCCGTTAAAATATTTCATGCCGGATATGCAGACCTGTTTATCCAGTTCAGCAGGCAATGCAATATTATTGATCAGGTAAGATGGCAACGGCTGTGCCGGCTGCGACTTTAAGTTTGTTAAACAGAATGCTGAGAATATGAGAAAGCTGAGTTTTCGCATGGAGGCTATAGATTTTCTTACTGTTATTTCTTCTGCGAATTTAAACAAAAGTTTGTTGAAGGCAAACAAGAATATACTTTGGCAGTGTCCTGATTTGAGTTTTGAACCACATAGACACAGTAGGACACAATAGTAAATACACACATAGGGCTATGTGAAAGCCTATGTTTCTATGTTCCTATGTGGTAAAAAAATTAAAACCTGACATTGCAGCACTTTCAACTCCGGGAGACAGTTGCAAGCGTTGTGATCTTTCCGTCAAGCCCGATCTTCCGGACCCGCGGTACCCATGCTTTGCGAACTTCAGTTTCAGAAGGAGGCGCATCGCTCCATTCCAGTACATACACTTCACCATGAAAAATTGTGACGCCGGTCGGCGACCATGGACCTGTTGCTTGTAGTATGGTACTTACTTTCCCATTGGGAGAGATCTTAAGTACACTCCTGGTTCCTGTTGCAGCCACATAAACATTTCCCAATGAATCAACGGCAAGGCCGCGGCAATAGGTAGCTTCTGTTTCCGGCGGATTCTTCGACACAGGCTTGCCTGCAAAGCCGCTGGCAAAAATTGAAACCTTTCCATCCATCGTGATCTTATGGATCGTATTGTCATCGATCAGGCTTGCATTGGAAACATAGAGAGAACCATCGGGACCAGCAGTTATACCGGAAATATCTTTGAACATGTTGCCGCTTGCAAAAACAGATTCCACGCCGGCAGCTGTTCTCCGGATGATGCGTTGTGAACTGGTTCTGGTATCGGCATAATAGAGATTGCCGTCCCTGTTAACGGTAATTGGAAAATCGGAACACATCATCAAAACAGGTTTGCTATTTTGCAGTGTTACTCTTTCAAACCATTCTCCAAAATTCTTTTGAGATCCTGCGAAGTACCCGGCTTCATCAATAGCCATCCAATGAAATCTTGATGCGGGTATGTATGTGAGCTTACCCTGCTTATCGATCTTCCAAACACCCATGCCGGTGTCGGTAAAGAAAACATTACCTTCTTTATCAACCACAATGCCGGAACCGGGATGGGCCAATGCCCTCGTCCCCAATAATACAAATAGTATAAGGCAGGTAAATGTTCTTATAGCAAAAGAAGTCCGTATTAATAATGTCCCGAGTGATTTCTTTGCTTTCTTATTGGCCAGGGTTGATTGTTTCATATAAAAATATTTATACAAAGTTCCTGATGCCTTGCAGCAAAAAATATATTGTTAGACGAAGGGATGGGAAGTCTTGATGAAATGTGTCTTGCATCTAATACCAGGGCTCAAGTCTTTTCAGATCATAAGGGCTTATTTCTCCAATCTCCCTGTCTTTGTACACAGGGATCCTCAAGATACAGCTCAGGTTTGTTTCCAGGCTATTGGAAGAGATATCAACATCAAACCTGGGATGCGTGGCCGAAAGGAACTTTACTTCTTTTGTGTTATTGATAAAACTGAACAGCACATTGATCATGCCAATAGTGCCTATATGGTTGGCCACCACATAACGCAGCAATACCGGCACCGGGTCATATACATAGGTATATTCATCCGGATTCGTCATGTCACGCCCCAGTTCTTTTTTTACCAGTTCCTTATCATGTGCTTTGATCTGTTCTATCGAATCAAACTGTTTGAAATTTAAATACAGATCCCTTTCATTGATTGGATACACCGATTTGCCTTCATCTTCCTCGTCATCATTATACAACCTGCGGTACTGGGTATAATGTCCACTGGCCTGCCGTACATGATCATAATGAAATACAAATTCTGCAAAGAGGTGCTGTGTTTTTGCGAAGACTTTAAGGGTTCTGTCCATAAAATATGGTATAAGGTTGGTTAGCGAGGCAAATTGATTTTCTAAGGTAATGCTTTTCTGATTGTTCGCAGAAACTGCCGGAGGAGACTCTTCGATATTAGCGGTTCGTAGTTTTAAATGTTGTGATTATTTTTCGAGAATGTTTTTCAGATTCGATAAACTAATATCCATTTCTTTCGCCACCATTTTTTCTACCAGGGGTACCATTATGTTCAAAGGATATTTCAATGCACTCCTGTTGCTCCAGTATACCCTGGTTTGATCACCGGATAAAGATTCTGTTTCCATGATCACATGGGCGATGGCTGCCATTGGTTTTACAAAACGCATTTCTGTTTCAATTCTTTTTCCTTCAATGATGTTCTTAATTTCTTTTTGTCCTTCACCCGCCTTTTTATTCCCGCTCCAGGCATAAATAAATCCAACGGTTCCGTCTGTTCCTTTGAATTCTTTATTCCTGTCGGCGTCTGCCGCTGCCCATTTGCTGAACTGTTCCTGGTTTTTGAGCAGTTTTACATAGTCAAATACTTTTTGCCGCGGCGCATTGATGATAATTTCACGTTTGACATAATGTTCCTTCTTCATGAAAAGCGCCATGATCAACAGCAAGGCAATGATGCCTGCTATTACAAGCAGGATTATAAGTGCGATATTCATTTTATGGCTTTTAAAATTATTTTAGATTGGAAAATTATGAACCCTGGCTCAAAACGCCTTCTTCTCTTCCTTCTTCTGCGCATTCTTCACGTATTTCTCCAGCCAGGTAAACTGTTCATTCAGCATATGTAAAATATTTTCCCGGCCGCGGTAGCCATGTGCTTCATAAGGCAGGCTAACATATTTCACCGTACCGCCATTTCCTTTTATGGCATTGAACATCCTTTCGCTTTGTATGGGATACGTGCCGGTATTGTCATCCATTTCTCCATGTACCAGCAGTATCGGTGTTTTTATTTTATCAGCATAATTAAAAGGACTCATGTCGCTGTATAATTGCAGCGCCTGCCAGTACGTGCGGTCCTCATTCTGAAAACCAAAAGGAGTTAATGAACGGTTATAGGCGCCGCTTCTTGCAATACCGGCTTTAAAGAGTTTGGTATGTGCTAAAAGATTCGCTGTCATAAATGCCCCGTAACTATGCCCGCCAACAGCGACACGGTTCTTATCACCCACACCCATTGAATCCAATACATTGATAGCTGCTTCTGCATTCATGGTGAGTTGCTGTATAAAATCATCATTGGGTTTTTTGTCCTTGTTGGTAGCAACGATCGGCATCTCTGCATTGTTCAGCACAGCATATCCCTGTGTAACATAAAATACTGCCGAACCCCAGGTAAGCAATGTAAAACGATGTTCGCTGCCCCGAACCTGCGCCGCATCAGCAGCAGAATTATATTCAGCAGGGTAGGCCCAGATAAATACCGGTAGCTTACCATCTTTTTTTGCATCATAACCTTTGGGTAAATAAAGATCGCCGGTAAGATCAACACCATCGGCTCTTTTGTATTTTATTTTTTGTTTGCTTACACCCTCCAATTGAGGATAGGGATCGGTGAAATTAGTCAACTGCCTGTCTGCAATTTTTAATTTTAAATTCTTAAGCCAGTAATTGGGAACTTCTTTTTCAGTTTCCCATCTTGTCAGCAATACTAATTTATCAGCATCTATCACTTTTGCCACATATTCGAAAGTTCCTTCCTTGCTTCGCCAGATGATATCTGATTTCTTTGTTGCAAGATCAAAACTGGCCAAAAAGGGAAGATCGCCATTGGGCGAACTGCCGGTGGTATTATTCATTAATATCTTATTCCCATTATCGATCAGTTTGATCACATCACGGCCCCATTGATTTTTTTCAGTAACAGGCGAGCCGGGGTTTGAATAAGCATCGGTGGTATTTCTCTCCATCAGTTTTTCAATCTCACCGGTGGAGGGGTTGTACCGGTCAGTTTGTGTTGTTTGTTTTCCCTGCAAGCCTTCATTCACCAATGCCAGTGTTGCATTACCCCAGGTAACACCACGCCATCTCATTTTTGTTTTAAAGAGTTGTTGGGGTTCCGTGTTGAAAGGAGCAGCCAAAGAATAAACGGCATCATGATAGTCTACGTTCTTTTTAATAAGACCGCTGTCTAATGGCATGCACCAAATAACAGTTGCGGCTTCATCGTCCCGCCAGTCGAAGCCACGGGGAACCAACTGCACATTGTCATTACCACTTGGCGCTGTTTCAGCAGATGGCAGATCGGAAAGTTGTTTGACTGCTTTTCCATTCATATCGGTAATTAGAACGTTAGAAGGAAAACCCTGGTACGGTACTATATAAGAAAATGGTTTCTTTAAAGTACGGAGGATCATATATTTTTTATCAGGAGAAATATTGATGGCGCCATAAATAGCGGGCTGCCCGATCCTGGTTTCAACGCCACTCACATTCTTTACTAATTGTGCTGTTGCATAAAATTCAAATAACTGCTCATCATAAGGGCTTTTGATCATATCCTGGAAAGTGGGACGGGGAGATGCTTTCCCATAATTCTCCTGCGTGGTGGGGCCTTTTGGCATCAATGGTTTTGGAGGAGCAGCAGATGCTGGTTTCAGAATGGTTCGGTATAATAAAGTATTATCATCATACCATTGGGAGCCGCCGCCGATCACTGTATTCAGCGATGTCTTATTTACTTTCATTGCTTTTTGCGTGGCCACATCAACTACATACAGGTCCACTTTATCTTTTGTTGTTTGCGTGAAAGCGATCTTTTTGTTATTGGGACTCCAGTTCACGTTGCCGGCAAATAAGGGGGAAGGCAAACCGGTGATCGTATACTCTTTTCCTGTTCCAATATTTTTCAGCCAGATATTGCTGATGTAATTCTGCCGGCTGGGTGCATAGTTGTTGGGATTGATACGTATCCCTGCAATGCGAAACTCTGGTCTTGCCAATTCTTCTACCGATGGATAAAGGGCTGTTTCAAGGAAGAGCATCCATTCCCCTTTATCATCCACACTTACATTGGGTGAGGACTTTGCCAGCAGCATATCGGCAATGGCTTTCGGCGGCATTTTATAACTGCCGTCATCTCCTAAGGAGTCCTTACGGACCTGGGCATTTACAGTTGCAGAAAGAAATAAAAAAAGGAATGCAGTAATAAATGAAATGTATTTGGTTAACATCGTATAGATATTTTATGATTATATCCGGGTGTTGTCATGCCGAGGCACGAGGCATCTCAAAGACTTCGGTCTGACTTTTGTTACAGTCTCTGAGACTCCTCCTTCGTCGGAGTGACAAGACTCCGAACGATTGAATACCAAAACAAGACAGCACCAGAAAAATGCTCGGCTGTTTGATTAGCCGGAAGAACTAAATTTACGAAACAAAACTCTTTTATGATGCGGATATTTTTTTTCATGCTGATCGTGGCCGGTACTTTGTCGGCTTTCTCAGGAAGATTGGCTACTGCTGACGTTATCATAACGTTACCTGAAGGTTTTAAAGCCATCACCATAGTGGAAGAGCTTGGCCGCAACCGGCATATTGCGGTAAACGGCAACGGAGATATTTATGTAAAGCTGGAAAAATTGAAGGAAGGTAAAGGCATTATAGTATTGAGAAATAATAATGGGAAATATGAAGTGGTAAAAAGCTTTGGCAACTACACCGGTACCGGTATCATCATCAGGAATAGTTATCTCTATGCCACATCGGATAATTCTGTTTATCGTTATAAATTAAATGCAAATAATGAAGTGGCTGATCCGGATCATCCTGAAAAAATTGTTACGGATTTATTGGTCGGCAGCCAGCATACATCCAAATCCATTGCATTGGATAATGATGGTAATTTATATGTTACTATCGGTGCGCCTTCCAATGCCTGCCAGGTCCAGGACAGAACTCCGGCTTCACCGGGACAGGATCCCTGCCCGCTATTGGAAAAAGCAGGAGGGGTATGGCAATTCAAAGCAGATAAATTAAATCAATCCTATACGCAGGGAACAAAATTTGTAACGGGCATCCGAAACATTGTAGGCATCGACTGGAACGCAAAGGAAAAACAACTCTATGCCGTGCAGCATGGGCGTGACCAGCTTTCACAACTGTTCCCGGGTTTATATAACAATGATGAAAATGCAGAGTTACCTGCTGAAGAATTTCTTTTATTAAAAAAAGGAAGTGATTTTGGCTGGCCCTATTGTTATTATGATCATTTGCAAAAGAAAAAAGTTTTAGGTCCTGAATATGGTGGCGATGGAAAAAAACAGGGACGCTGTGCAGATAAGGATCAGCCCATCATGGGGTTTCCCGGTCACTGGGCACCGAATGACCTTTTATTCTATACCGGTAAAATGTTCCCGGATAAATATAAGAACGGGGCTTTCATTGCCTTTCATGGAAGCTGGAACAGGGCGCCATTAAAACAGGCAGGTTTTAATGTGGTGTTTGTCCCTTTTAAAAATGGAAAGCCTTCGGGCAATTATGAAATCTTTGCAAATGGTTTTACCGGAAAAGAATCAATAGCCGGACCGGGCCAGGCAAAATATCGTCCCTGCGGGTTAGCACAGGGGCCTGATGGTGCTTTGTATATTTCAGATGACAGGTTGGGCAGGATATGGAAAATTGTTTATGGGAAATAGTTTGCTGATTATTATAAAGCGTCTATATTTGTTATGAAATGAAAAAACAATTTAACAATACATGGTGGTGGCATACAACTCTAAGGGGTCTGTAATGTCATAACTATATTTGTTTAAATATACTCAGGCCCCGACAGTGTTCGGGGCTTATTAATTGCCCCCATCTCCGCCAACTGGCGGAGAGTAAGGCAAGTTTTAAAAAGTATAAATTCCCCTTTAGGGGACAGAGGCATGCGGAAAATTGAGATCAATACAAGTTGTAAAAGAATGCTGGCGGATGTGTTTACGCCGGTAGGTATCTACCTGAGGTTGAGAGACAGGTTCCGGGACACTATCCTGCTGGAGAGTACCGACCATCATTCATCGGAGAACAGTTATTCATTTATCTGTATTAATGCGATCGCCGGGATCGAGATCAGTTCCAAAGAAAACATTGAATTCAAATTACCCGGGCAGAAACCGGAGAAACTTGCTTTGTCCATAAGGACTCCTATGGAGAAAAACAGCAACGAGGTTCCTCAGCTGCTCTGGGACTTCATGCAAAAGTTTGATATACAAAAAAGTGAAATAAAGGAAACGAAGTTTGCTCAAGGATTATTCGGATACACAACCTATGATGCGGTTCAGTTCTTTGAAACTATCCCACTCGCCACTCGCCAATCCCCACTCCCCATTCCCCTGATGCGGTATCGCTTGTATCAATATGTCATTGCCATCAATCACTTTAAAGACGAATTATTTATTTGCGAGAATAAGATAAACGGAATTGAAAGCGAATCAGCTGTTGTTGAATCTTTAATAAGAAGCAAAGATGTGCCTGTTTATCCTTTTTGTGCAAAGGGTGATGAACTATCAAATATGACCGATGAGGACTATAAAAACATGGTGAAGAAAGGGATTGCCAGTTGTCACCGGGGCGATGTGTTCCAGATCGTATTGAGCAGGAGGTTTCAACAAAAATTTATTGGAGATGAGTTCAATGTTTACAGGGCATTACGAAGTGTGAACCCCTCGCCTTATTTATTTTTCTTTGATTACGGTGATTATAAACTGATGGGCTCATCGCCTGAAGCGCAGTTAGTGATCCGGAACGGAAAAGCTGTTCTTCATCCTATTGCGGGAACCTATAAAAGAACAGGTGATGATGAAGCAGATAAAATAGCGACAGAAACTTTATTGAAAGATGCAAAGGAAAACGCCGAGCATGTGATGCTGGTCGACCTGGCGAGAAATGACCTGAGCCGTGTTTGTGATGAAGTGGAAGTGGTGCATTACAAACAGGTACAATATTTCTCTCATGTCATTCACCTGGTAAGTGAAGTGACAGGTAAATTGAGAGAGAGCAGCAACCCGGTTGAATTGATAGCTAAAACATTTCCGGCAGGAACATTGAGCGGCGCTCCAAAATTCAAAGCCATGGAACTGATCAATGAATACGAACCGGCATCGAGAAGTTATTATGGCGGGGCGATAGGTTTTATAGGATTTGATGGCAATTGTAATCATGCTATCATGATCAGAACATTTTTGAGTAAAAATAATACACTCACTTACCAGGCAGGTGCTGGCGTGGTGGCGGTAAGCGATCCTGAAAGTGAATTGCAGGAAGTGAATAATAAATTGGGAGCGTTGAAAAAAGCGATTGACCTCGCTAAAGAAATATAATATGAACCACATAGAACCATAGGCACATAGGGTTTCACATAGTATTCTATGTGTGTATTTCTATGTTCCTGATGTGCCTATGTGGTTCAAAAAAGTAAATTATGAAGATTTTGGTTTTTGATAATTACGATTCGTTCACTTACAATCTTGTCCATTTAGTGGAGAAGATCATGCATGTAAAAGTTGATGTATATCGCAACGACCAGGTCGCATTGGAGAAAGTGAAGGATTATGATAAAATTATTCTGTCACCGGGTCCGGGTATCCCGGAAGAAGCGGGTTTGTTATTGCCGTTGATAAAAGAATATGCTGCAACGAAATCAATTTTGGGAGTTTGTTTGGGTCACCAGGCTATTGGCCAGGCTTTTGGCGGGATGCTGGTGAATTTAAGCACAGTTTATCATGGAGTCGCCACTCCAATAAGAGTGGTGAAAAGTGAAAAGTCAGACGTGAAATCAGAAACTAACTCACGTCTAACGTCTCACGTTTCACGAAATTTGTTTGAAGGTTTACCTGATGTAATTGAAGCCGGCCGCTATCATTCATGGATCGTTAGTGACGAAAACTTTCCCAAAGAACTGGAAGTAACAGCAAGAGACGATAATAATTATATCATGGCATTACAACATAAGAACTATGATGTGCAGGGTGTGCAGTTTCACCCGGAGAGTGTATTGACGCCGAGGGGAGAAGATATTTTGAGAAATTGGTTGAAAGCGTAACCGCAGAGGCGCAAAGACGCAGAGAAATAAGGGATTGAATAAACAACTCTGCGCCTCCCCGTCTCAGCGGTAAAATTTATGGCATGAAAAAGATTTTACAATATTTATTTGAACACAAAACGCTGACGAGGGAATCAGCGAAAGAAGTGTTGGTTAATATCGGTAAAGGCATTTATAATGAACATGAAGTAACTGCTTTTATGACTGTGTACCTGATGCGGAGTATAACGATAGAAGAATTGCAGGGATTCCGGGATGCATTGCTGGAATTATCTGTAAAAGTGGATCTGGGTGAGTATGAAACCATCGATATTGTCGGAACGGGCGGCGATGGAAAAAATACATTCAATATTTCCACGCTGGCCTGTTGTATCGTGGCCGGCACCGGGCAAAAAGTTGCCAAGCATGGTAACTATGGCGCTTCATCGGTCAGCGGCGCATCGAATGTAATGGAGCAGTTAGGTTATAAATTCAAAAGTGAAAATGAAAAATTAAAAAAAGAGATCGAAGAAGCGAATATTTGTTTTTTGCATGCACCCTTATTTCACCCCGCATTAAAAACAGTGGGGCCGATAAGAAAGAATCTTGCGATGCGGACATTTTTTAATATGCTGGGACCGATGGCGAACCCGGCGAATCCTTCGTTCCAGTTGGTTGGAGTGTATAACCTGGAGATGGCGAGGATATATAATTACTTATTGCAGCTAAGTGGTAAACCTTTTACGATCATTCACAGTTTAGATGGCTATGATGAGATATCATTGACCAACGATACCAAAGTAATAACGAATGAAGGCGAACAAATAATGACGCCGGAACAATTGGGCAAGCGAATGGTCTCAGCACAGGATATAAGCGGCGGCAATAGTGTTGAAGAAGCAGCAAAGATCTTCGCAACTATTTTGAAAGGCGAAGGCACCTGGGCGCAAAATGCAGTGGCACTCGCCAATGCAGCAATGGCCCTGCATTGTACAGGCAAGTATAAAAAATATGATGAAGCATACAATGCCGCGGTGGAAAGCCTGGAAAGCGGAAAGGCAAATGATTCATTACAAAAATTGATCAGCCTGCAATGAATATTCTTGAACAAATAATTGAAAGCAAAAAAAGATCCCTGGCAGAGAAAAAGGATTGGTACAGCATTAAAAAACTTGAAGCTTCTCCTTTTTTTGACCGGGAATGTGAATCGCTTGTAAAAAGATTAAACAGCGTTGACACCACTGGCATCATTGCAGAATTCAAAAGAAGATCGCCATCGAAAGGAATAATAAATGATAAAGTAAGTATTGCTGATGTGGTGAGTAGTTATGAAAATTTCGGTGCAGCGGGTATCTCTATATTAACCGATGAAGAATATTTTGGGGGGTCTAATGAAGATATGATAAAAGCGAGAGAGATCGTTGATATCCCTTTGTTGCGGAAAGATTTTATTATTGACGAATACCAGGTAGTAGAAGCGAGATCAATTGGGGCTGATGTGATCTTATTGATCGCTGCCTGTCTAACCCCGGCCGAAGTAAAGCGACTGGCTGGTTTAGCCAAAAACCTGGGTCTGGAAGTTTTATTAGAACTTCATGCCGAAGAAGAACTGGGACATATTTGTAACGGGATCGATTTGATAGGTATCAACAACCGTGACCTGAAAACTTTTAAAGTGGACATTGAAAGAAGTTTGAGAATGGCAGAACAAATACCATCTGATAAGATCAAAATATCTGAAAGTGGTATCAGTGATGTGGAAACAATTAAGAGATTTAAAAAAGCCGGTTTTAAAGGATTTTTGATCGGAGAGACTTTTATGAAAGAAGAAGATCCCGGGAAGGCCTTTGAAAAATTTGTACAGACATTATAGTTTGAAAAAGGAGCACAAAGAACACAATGAAACACAAAGAACACTACGAATTAATCAAAACCTCTGTAACCTTTGTGAATACTTAGTGTCCTTTGTGTTCCAAAAAAAATAAACAATGAATATGAATATTAAAGTATGCGGCATTACTGAAATGAAACAATTGCAACAGCTCGACGGACTGGATATTGATTTTGCGGGATTGATATTCTATAAGGAATCTCCCCGCTATATCGGGGATAAGATCTCTAAAAAAGAATTGAAGAAAGCTGATTTTGATCTGAAGAAAGTGGGAGTGTTTGTAAACCCTGAAATGATCGATGTGCTGGATGCCATTGATGATTACGGCCTGGATGCTGTGCAACTGCACGGCGATGAAAGCCCGGAAATGTGCGAGGACCTGAGCAACGAAGTGGAAGTGATAAAAGCTTTTCGTGTGACAGATGATGCGGATATAGATAAGCTGGTGACGCCTTATGATGCGGTCTGCGATTATTATTTGTTTGACAGCGGTGGACTGAAAGAAAGTTTTGGTGGCACCGGCCAGCAGTTTGACTGGACCATTTTAAGCAAAGCAAAAATTGAAAAACCATTTTTCCTGAGCGGCGGCATTGGGGTAGAAGATGCTGCTAAAGTAAAAGCATTCGTTCATCCTGATTTTTTTGGAGTGGATATTAACAGCAGGTTTGAGAAAAAACCGGGAGTGAAGGATATGGGAGCGGTGCTGGGGTTTAAACAGGCGATGAAATAAAATTGGTAAAGGGAATGAGAAATAAGGAATAAGAAATAAGGAATGAGAAAGTAGGCTTCGTAGCATCAGATATTGATAAAAGAATGATTAAGATGTATTGAAAGCCCCGTAGGGGCTGAATGTTGGTAGCTCCGGGTGAAACCCGGAGAGATTAAAGTAACAAAGTGTCCGGAACCCCGGAGGGGTTCAAAAAGCCGAATAGAATTACCGAACGATGAAGAGTGCGACGCAACAGACGACAATAGTAGTACTGAAGCTGGGCTAATAATTTTTAAAAAATGTCAACGAAAGAATCATATCAGCATCCAAACGAACAAGGGTACTACGGCCAATTCGGCGGCGCCTACATCCCTGAAATGCTGCACCGCAATGTAGAAGAGCTGCGTACAAAGTATTTGAAAATAATTTATGAAGATTCTTTTCAAAAAGAATTTCAGCAACTGCTCCGGGATTATGCGGGCAGGCCAACGCCTTTATATTTTGCAGAGCGGTTGAGTAAGCAATTCAATACAAATATTTATTTAAAGCGGGAAGATCTTTGTCATACCGGGGCGCATAAGATCAATAATACGGTTGGACAGATCTTATTGGCGCAGCGACTGGGAAAAAAAAGGATCATTGCAGAAACGGGCGCCGGTCAGCATGGTGTGGCAACAGCTACCGTCTGTGCATTGAAAGGGTTGGAGTGCATTGTGTACATGGGCGAAAAAGATATTGAACGGCAGGCGCCGAATGTGGCAAGAATGAAAATGCTCGGTGCAATGGTGATCCCGGTAACCAGTGGAAGCAAGACCTTGAAAGATGCCACGAATGAAGCGATACGGGATTGGATCAATCATCCGGATGATACACATTATATAATCGGGAGTGTAGTAGGGCCGCACCCTTACCCGGATATGGTGGCGAGGTTTCAGAGTGTAATTAGTGAAGAGATAAGATGGCAATTAGATGAAAAGCTTGCAAAGCATCAGGCCGCTGAAAGCGTCCCGATGCGTTTGCCAACTCATGTGATAGCTTGTGTGGGTGGCGGCAGTAATGCAGCGGGAGCATTTTATCATTTCTTAGACGAACCTTCGGTGCAGTTGATCGCTGTTGAAGCGGCTGGTCATGGTATAAATAGTGGAATGAGTGCAGCTACAACACAACTCGGCAAGCCGGGTATTTTGCATGGCAGTAAAAGTTTGCTGATGCAAACAGAAGACGGGCAAGTGGTAGAGCCACATAGTATCTCTGCAGGTCTTGATTATCCCGGTATCGGTCCACTGCATGCACATTTATTTAAAAACGGCAGAGCAACTTTTTTAAGTGCAACAGATGATGAGGCATTGACGGCTGCATTTGAGTTGGCAAAACTGGAAGGGATCATCCCGGCATTGGAGCCGGCGCATGCATTGGCGGCGCTGAAACAAATGAAATTTAAAAAAGATGATGTGGTTGTGATTTGTTTGAGTGGGAGAGGGGATAAGGACCTTGCAACCTATATGAGTAAAATGTAAACACAGAGATACAGAGTTTGAGAGTTACACAGAGACTCTCTGTGTAACTCAGTGCTCTCCGTAACTCTGTGTTGAAAAAATATGAGTAGAATCAACAGCATATTTCAAACCCAAGACCCTAAGATTTTAAATGTCTATTGCACTGCAGGCTATCCTCACTTAAATTCAACTCTTGAGGTAATGAAAGCCCTGCAACAATACGGCGCTGACATCATCGAACTTGGCATGCCCTACAGCGACCCGCTGGCAGACGGGCCAGTGATACAGCAAAGCAGTTCCATTGCATTGGCAAATGGAATGACGATAAAAAAACTCTTTGAACAATTAAAAGATTTCCGCAGTAACGCCCCTTCAGGGGTTCCCGAGCAGGCGAAGGGAAGGAACATCGTTCGGGGCATTTCTATTCCTGTGATATTGATGGGTTATATGAACCCCGTTTTACAGTACGGTTTTGAAAAGTTCTGTGCCGATGCGGCAGCTATTGGTATTGATGGTTTGATCTTGCCGGATCTGCCCGAATATGAATTTGAAGCCGAATACGGGGCAATCATTAAAAAGCATGGACTCGATTTTATTTTTTTAGTGACACCGGAAACATCCGATGCAAGGATAAAAAAACTGGACAGTCTCAGCAGCGGGTTCTTATACGCAGTATCATCATCTTCCACTACAGGCAGCGATAAAAACGCTGCTAATACAAATGAATACCTGCGGCGACTCAAAAATCTAAAGCTTAAAAACCCGGTATTGCTGGGCTTTGGCATAAGCAATAAACAGGCATTTGATGCCGTTTGTCAGCAGGCAGATGGTGCTATCATCGGGAGTGCCTATATTAAAGCATTGGAAAACAACCCTGATGTTAATACAGCCACAAAATCCTTCCTTTCGTCCATATTAGACTGACGGGTTTTTGTTATCTGGCCGGATTGTATAAATTTGTATACTGATCGGGTCGGTCCGTATCACTTTGAAAATTAATTGGATTAAGTATGAAAAAATTACTGGTTATTTTATTCCTGGTTCCCTTAGTTGTTGCTGCACAGACCACCAAAAAAGCGGAGTTTACCATTAACGGTAAACTCGACGATTTTAAAGACGGAACAGAAATAAGGCTGATCCAGAACGGGGAAGCTGTTGACATGGCAAAAACAAAATTGCTCCAGGGCAAATTTGTGCTGAAAGGAACTGTAAAGGAACCGGTGCTTTGTTATCTCCTGGTCGGCAGTGAAAAACCAACTGAGATCTACCTGGAGAACGGGAACATTTCAGTTAAGGGAAAAAAAGCCCAGCCTCCTGTCTTCGAGATCTCGGGGTCGGTCTCACACAAAGAGTTTTCAGATTTTACAAAAACATTTATACCAATTGCCCAGCAAATGAATGCCTTGGCCAATACAATTAATTCAACCATGCCCGGTCCGGAAAGGGACGGGCTGCTGACTACTTATACTGCTGCGCAGGAAACCATTCAAAAGACGATCGACAAATTTGTCAAAGAAAAAAACAAGTCGGCAGTTGCAGCATTTATCTTAAATGCTACATATGATTTTAACCAGGACATAGTCATGCTGGAAAAAAGATTCAACCTGCTCGATGCATCTGTAAAAAAACTGGAATCCGGGAAACAACTGCAGGATTTTATTGCAGAAAAAAAGATTGGCGCAATTGGGACCGAAGCGATGGATTTTACACAGCCTGATACTACCGGTCACATGGTATCACTATCTTCTTTCCGGGGCAAGTATGTTCTTGTTGATTTTTGGGCCAGTTGGTGCGGTCCCTGCCGCAATGAAAACCCGAATGTGGTGGAGAACTTTAATAAATTCAAGACAAAGAATTTTACGGTACTCGGAGTATCGCTTGACAAGCCGGGACAAAAGGATAATTGGGTAAGAGCGATCAATGAAGATGGTCTTACCTGGAGTCATGTGAGTGACCTTCAGTGGTGGAACAATGCGGCTGCCAAACTTTATCATATCCAGGGCATCCCCCAGAATATTTTAGTTGATCCACAAGGCAAGATCGTTGCCAGGAACCTCCGGGGCCCTGCGTTGCAGGACAAGCTTTGCGAGATATTCGGCTGCAACTGATCTTTATTCTCCAATTCCCATCAGTTTGCTGATCGCAGACCAGTTTTGTTTTCGCTGTGCATCGTAAGCTTCCTGTTTTTGCCTGCTTTTATTATCAGTATAATCTTCTAAGAGTTGCGCCTGTTTTTTCAATCCTTTCAGGATGCTTATAATAGAAACAGCATAGTCCTTGTCTTTTACATCTTTTAAATAACCTTCGTTCTTCAATACTTCCACCACTGTCACGAGGTTATCGAATACTCTTTTTTGTGCTTCCATCAGGTCATGTATGGTCAGGGCGTCATAGGCATCGTGTGCATATCCATCGCTGATGCTGCCGATAAGACCGTAAGTATTATAAAGCATGCCCGCTGAAAAACCGCCTACTGCTTCCAGTAGTTTGTCTTCTCTTTCTTCACAAGTTTGGGAAAAACCGCCCAATGAAACGGTAAATAAACAAAGAGTAATAAAAAGATTTTTCATTTTTTAAAAATTTGAAACAAATTACAACTGATTTTTTTAATTGCCTATCTAAATAAAAAACCACCCCCGGCTGTAAATGCCGGAAATGGTTCTTTATTCATGACTTTTATTTCTAATTATTGATATCCTTCCCGTCTTTCAATTTTTGGATGATCGTTTCCACATTTGTTTTATTCTGCTGGTTAGGCGCCAGGGGTAATGCCAGTTGAGCATATTTCATTGCATTCTTAGTATCACCTATCCCGGCATAGCCCCTTGTCATACCCATCAATGTAGTGAACTGGTTAGGGTATTTGTCAAAATTTGTTTTGAAAACATCAAAAGCCATTTGATTAAGTTTCAGTCCAAGCAACTGCCTGCCGTATTGATGTACTTCATTCATGTTACCATAAGGCAATGCTTTCTGCATGACCGCCGCAGCTTCCGGGCCACGACCCAGTTTTTGAAGTACCTGTGCTTTAGTACTCCAGGCCTGGAAACTTCTGTCGCCGCCAAAACTTGGGCCGGTAGCAGAATCCGTCCAGAGAAGAGCTTCATCGAGGTTGGTATTATGTTGTGCACACCATTGTGCCGCCTGGTCCCAGCCTTCCCAGATAAATCCTCTATCAGTTCTTAATTCACGGCGGAATGATTCGATCTGATCTTTAACATAATCCACTTCTATTTTAAATGGTATCGCCAGCTTTTCCCATTGCAATGAAACAAGGGCCGTGTTCTCTGTTTCATTCATGAATTCATATTTCAGCCATTCAACACTTTTATCAGATGGCTGGGGTTTTACTTTTACCCGCAATGCATCTTCTTTTTCATTGTAATAAAAATGTCCCCATGAAGTTGAGTTTTTTGAGAAGATCAATGTACACTCATTGGGATCATAGGCCACAAAGAAACCATACCTGCCTGCCGGCAAGGCTTGCCCTTCAATTTTTACATCGGTGGAAAATTCAAAAGTGGTATTCTCATTAGCACCGGCCCTCCACGGTGCAGATTTGCTGCTGCCAAAACCGGGATCTGTAAATCCAGCCGGGATCAGTTGTCCCCAGATCTTTCCTTCACGGCCTTTTACACCGGGACGATCATAATGAATGGTTACATCGGTCAAACCGATACGTTCACTTACGGAAGCTTTTTTATTTCCGCCGCTGGGTGAAACGGTCAATGGAATTTGGGCAGATAAACAAACTGTGGATACAACTGCCAAAAGGCAAACGATCATTTTTTTCATAATGTAGTTTTAGTGATACCAAACTAACTCCCTAAAACCGGTTTAACTAAACTATTATTACCAGTGAGAAATGTAACGGATGAATTGTATTGGGCAGGGATATATGGCAGCACAGTAGTGCCTTGCTTTGAGTAAAAAGAATTTCCCATCCCGATAGCTATCGGGAACACAAAAACCACAAAGCGGTTACAGCCAATTGAAATTTCTCTGTGTTCTTTGTGCCTTTGTTGGAGACAAATGGAGAAATCGGTTTGTAGGAAATTAAAAATTATCGCAGTAACTTGACAGGAAATCTAACCTCCTTTCATACAAAAACGGGGATATGAAAGTTCTAATTGGAGTGCTATTTATTTTTTTGTCTATCCAATCACCAGCCCAGCTATTAAAGAATCTTAAAGACCGGGCTATCAATAAAGCAAAGCAAAACACGGTTGACAAAGCAAAAACCGAAGCAAGGGATGCCTATCATAAACAGTTAAATGATATCCGCGACGGGTTCGACTCCACTGATTTTGATTATGCCATCCTGGTCAGCGATAATTCGGGGTTGTTTGATGTAAAAGACAAAAAACAATTCGGGAGTAAATTTTTTAATTTAAAAAACATCGGCACTTCCTTTTACCGGAAAGATTTTGATATCAGCGATGAGGACAATGCCCGCTTGAACCTGCACTCGGGAGAATCTGCCTATGCCATGGGCCGGTATTTGTATGCCGAGAAAAGATTTACAACCGCCGCCGGTTATTTTGAAAAAGCTTACCTCCTTACTGATCCCGGTTATATGAAAACCATTTCCAACACCGGGTTGCTGTATGCCACCATGGGCCGTTATTCGCAGGCGGAAAAATTTACTTCAAAGGCGCTGGATATGCGGCAAACAACCATGGGACCGACAGATATGGGGGTGGCGGCTTCGCTGAATAACTATGCCGTGCTTCATTACAACCTCGGCCAATACAATGAATCGGAAAAAGATTTTGTCAAAGCTCTTTCTGTTATTGAAGCCAATCAACTACAGACATCACAGCCTTATGCCATCGTGCTGAATAACCAGGCCATGTTGTTCCAGGCACTGGGAAGATATGAGACCGCTGAAAAAAACATGCTGAGGATAATAGATATCGGTGAAAAGTTGGGCGACAATACTAAATCGATAAACCGGTTAAGGTTCTTCTCCAACCTTGCATTGCTTTACCAGCAAATGGGAAAATATACGGAGGCAGAGAACATTTACCTGAAGATGCAGAATAAAATTGCTGATCGTACTACTCCTGAGTTTGCCAATGTTCTGAATAATGTTGCCATCCTGTATATGGTAATGAACAAGCAGGACAGGGTGGAGCAAATGTTGCAAAATTCTGCAGAGATCTATAAAAAGAATTTTGGAGAGAACTCACCGGCCTATGCAAAAGTGATCAGCGACCTTGGGAATTTTTACCGCTATAAAGGCCGCTATGATGAAGCCGAACCTTTATTGACAAAAGCATTGGAGATAAGGGAGCAAAGCCTGGGCAATGATCATCCTTTGTTCTCACAATCGGAGGAAGATATGGCAATCCTTTACTGGAAGACAAAAAACTACGACAAAGCATATGAATTGTATCATAGTGTGATGGAGAAGTCGCTCGATTTTATTAACCGTTATTTCCCGCCAATGAGTGAATCCGAAAAAACAAAATATTGGGACCTGCTTTCACCACGATTTCAGCGGTTTTACAATTTTGCAGTGGAAGCAAGTACCAGCAATAAAGAAATTATTTTAGACCTTTTCGAATACCGCGTGGCTACAAAGGGATTATTGCTCAGTTCAACACGGAAAATAAGCCAGGCTATCCTTGCCAGCGGCAATACAGAACTGATCAATGATTATGCTGAATGGATCGATGCGAAAGAAGAAATGACCAAGCTCTATGTGTTCTCCAAAGAAGACATGCAGGAACAGGGCATTAATCTTGATTCGCTGGAAGGAGTTGTGAATGCGATGGAAAAGAAATTGTCAGAAAACTCCAAAGAGTTCTCACAATTCTATTTTACTTCTAAAATAAAATATGCTGAAGTGCAGGACAAGTTAAAAACAGATGAGGCCCTGGTTGAAATGATCCGGTTGAGAAATTTTGACCAGACTTTCACCGACAGTTCCCGCTACCTGGCATTGGTGGTTACAAAAAACGATCCGCAGCCGAAGGTGGTTGTACTGCAAAACGGATTGGATATGGAGAAAAAGTTCTTCAAGGCTTACCGGAAATCCATGCAGAACAAGATCAATGATGAACAATCATATAATTATTTCTGGGCACCATTGGAATCAGAAGTAAAAGGGAAAAAGAAGATCTATGTTTCATTGGATGGTGTGTACAACCAGATAAATCTATATACACTGAAAAAAGCCGGCGGCGATTTCCTCATCAACCAGTACGATATTATTTTGATCGGCAATGCAAGAGATATTGTTACTGATAACAGTAAAGACAATGCTCCCGGTAAGAAAGCAACCCTGATCGGCGACCCTGATTATAGAGGGGATAAAAGTTTGGCGCCGCTGCCAGCCACCAAAACAGAAGTAGATGGAATTAACACTGTGCTGAAGTCTTCCGGTTACCAGGTGGCGGAATACACACAGGAGGATGCTACTGAAGATAATTTAAAGTCGTCAAAAGATCTGTCCATCCTGCATATTGCCACACATGGTTTCTTTTTCCCGGATATAGAAAAAGCAAGCTGGCCCATCGGTGTAAGTGCCGATAATGCAAAAGATAACGTGTTGCTTCGTTCCGGATTGGTATTGACAGGCGTGATCGAATCAGATAAAATGAACCCGACCATGGATAGTGTGAGTAACGGGGTGATCACATCTTATGAAGCGATGAACCTTGACCTGAAAGGAACAAAGCTGGTAGTGCTCAGCGCCTGTGAGACCGGTCTCGGCGAAGTGAAGGCAGGAGAGGGAGTATATGGATTGCAAAGAGCATTTTTAGTGGCCGGTGCCGATGCATTGATCATGAGTTTATGGAAAGTAGATGATGCAGCTACACAGCAACTCATGAATAATTTTTATACCAACTGGACAAAAAGAGGCGATAAACAAAAAGCATTCAAGCAAGCTCAATTGCAACTAATGACGAAATACAAAGAGCCTTATTACTGGGGCGCTTTTGTGATGATGGAGGATTGAGGGATGAGTCGTTAGTCGTTAGTTGTGAGTCGTGAGTCTTGAGAGGTGAATCTTCCCTCTAAAGCTTTTTTTGGACGGAACTCGTCGAGGGAAGGAATTAATTTTCGAGATGCCGTTGTTGGTGTTTCCCGAGGTACTATTTAACACATCAGCTTAATGAATCCAGGGAACACCAACAAACGAAACAATGATTTCAGTATGTTGGTGCTCCCTTGCAACCTAACTGCAGATAATTTATTATAGTACACCGGGAAACACCAACAACGGCATCAATTCTGTCATAATATTTAAATTGGGCGGACAGTATAAAAATTCCTCAGTAGAATTACAAAACAACAAGAATGCCTTCGCCTTACTCAGGGTAAACTTGCAACAGCCTCCATATGCTGAGTAGGATTACCGAACGTACAAGTGTGCGACGCAACGAAGCTGATAGTAGCAATACAGTCCGGCAAATAATAATCACACCCCCACCAAATACTGGCTGTTTATATACTTCGCCACATCTACCAGTTTCTTTGTTTTGTCAAACACGGCTAATTGCCGGTCGGCGCCGGTGCCGTTCTCCAGCATTTTATTTACATAAGCTATGCGGTGGCGGCTGCCAAGATGGTCGAGTACAGGATCTAAAAAGTCGAGCAACTCATAGATCAATGCCCTTGTATTCACTTCTTCTTCTTTGCCAAAATCAATAAGATAACCATCCACACCATAGCGGCTGGCCCGCCATTTATTTTCATTCAGCAATGCTCTTGAGTATTGTATATAATTAAGATTCTTGGAACGAAGCATATATATCCTTGCACAAATAGCCTGGAACAAAGCAGCGATCGTTATTGTTTCATCCACTGTCATCGGTACATCACAGATGCGGAATTCCACGGTATTAAAGAATGGATGCACCCGCAGGTCCCACCAGATCTTTTTGGCATTGTCAATGCAATTGGTTTTGATCAACAGTTTTACATAGTTATCATAAGCTTCGATGCTGTCAAAAGAATCAGGAATACCTGTGCGGGGAAACTTATCAAATACTTTGGTACGGAAAGATTTATAACCCGTCATCCTTCCTTCCCAGAAAGGAGAGTTGGTGCTGAGCGCAAATACATGCGGTAAAAAATAACGGGTGCTGTTGGCGATATGGTTGGCCATTTCCCGGTTCTCCATGCCTACATGCACATGCAGACCGAAGATCAGATTACTTCTCGCTGCTTCCTGCAGTTCGTTTACTATTTCATTGTAACGTATATGATCGGTGATCAACTGGCTTTCCCAATGGCTGAAAGGATGTGTGCCCGATGCACCCATGGCAAACCCGAGACCATCAGCAATGCCGCTGATGGTTTTGCGCAGCATAGCTACATCGGTGAATGCTTCATCTATATCCGCACAAATATCCGTACCCACTTCCACCACCGCCTGGTGCATTTCAGCTTTCACTTTATCCTTGATCACTTTCTGTCCTTCCTGCACGATCTTCTGTTCATGGCTTTTGAGCTCAAATGTTTTGGGATCAAGCACCATGTATTCTTCTTCCACGCCGAGGGTAAAGCTTTTATAGTTGAGGTTCATAAGTCAATGTTTGGTTAATGGTTCATGGGTAATAGTTCATAGTCGGACACCAGACCATGATCTATGAGCTATGATCTAAATCAACGCTTTTTTATTACTGCTTCTCTTTACATATTCTCCCCATGTTAAATTATCCGCTCCTTCTTTATTTCCCTGTGCTTTTTCAATCGCATAGGTAGCGGCTGTTTCCACCACCCATTCAAAATTCTCATCGCCTACACTGGTTCTTTCTGCATCCGGTGCAGGATTGCAGAAATCGATCGCATAAGGAACATTATCCCTCACTGCTAATTCAACCGTGTTGAAATCATAACCGAGATATTTATTGATGCGGAGAACGATATCTGTCATCTGCTTCAATCTTTCGGGTGATGGTTTAAAATCTGCCACATAACGAAGGTGATGCGGGTTGCGGGGTTCGTATGACATGATGCGGACATACTTGCCGCCAATGCAATAACAACGATAGTATTCAGTAAAAATAATTTCTTCCTGCAGCATCATGACAAGCTGGGCGGTTTCACTGTGTTTGGTAAAGAAATCTTCAGAGTCCACGAGTTTATAAACACTTTTCCATCCACCGCCGGCAAATGGTTTCATATAAGCAGGGAAACCAACATATTTAAAAATAGATTCCCAATCGAGGGGAAAGGCAAGGTTGCTGAATGATTCATTGGATGTATCATCCGGGAGGTCCCTGGATGGGATGATCGCTGTTTTAGGAACAGGAACATCCAGTTTTGTCATCAGGCAGTTGTTGAAATATTTATCATCAGCGCTCCACCAAAAGGGATTATTGATAACAGCTGTTCCAGTAACGGCCTCATTCTTTAACCAGGTGCGGTAAAAAGGCACATCCTGTGAGATACGGTCAATGATAACAGCGTATCCGCTATTGACGCCCTGCATGGCTTTATCGATGCGGACGGATTCGGCCATTATGCCGGGAATATTTTTACTATTGACCCGGGCTACAAATGCTTCTGGAAATGAACGTTCTTTTCCATGGAGAACTCCAATTTTCTTCATAATCAGTTTTTAATTTATTAAAGGTAAATGCTTTGGTGAAGCGGTTTTCATCAAATTTATCCTGTACCTATCAAATAAACAAATTAACCCGATTATTGCAATGCCCGGTTTTGGTTTCACGCAGAGACCGCAAAGAAGCAAAGAACGCAATCCCGATAGCTATCGGGACGCCGCTGCTTCGCAACGAACTCTGCGAGAAATATTGAAAGCCGGACATTACCTATTACCGGAGACCGTTCAGCCCATTATTAATAAATCCTTATTTTTGAATTCATGCAAGGGACGAATGTATCCGGGATCCTGGTTGAAAATGAATCCATCGAATCCGTTTTTTTAGATCGGAAAGTCAAGGTTGACTTTTATCTTCCATCCAATGTGGCTGATCTATCACAAATGAGTTTGTTGCTGATCAACGACGGGCAGGATATGCAAAAAATGGGATTTGAATCCATCCTTGAAAAATTATATGCTGCGAAAGATGCTATTGAACCCATTCTATGCGTGGCTATCCATTGCGGTCCTGAACGAAAAATGGAATATGGTGTGGCCGGTATGCCGGACTATAAAGGTTTCGGCGCCAAAGCCGGTCTATACACTTCATTCATTTTTAAAGAGCTTTTACCTTTTCTGAGAAAAAAGTATGCTGTTTCATCTTTCAAAGAAAAAGCCTTTGCCGGTTTTTCTTTGGGCGGCCTCGCAGCGCTTGACATTGTTTGGAAACACCCGGATGAATTCAGCAAGGTTGGTGTTTTCTCCGGATCATTATGGTGGAGAAATATTGACCAGCATGCAAAAGAATATGACGATGATAAGCACAGGATCATCCACCAGCAAATAAGAAATGGCAGTTATTACCCCTGGCTGAAATTCTTTTTTCAATGTGGTAACAAAGATGAAACAAAGGACCGCAACCATAATGGCATCATTGATTCCATTGATGATACCCGTGACCTGGTCAAAGAATTAGAAAAGAAGGGTTATGTAAAAGAAAAACATATTCATTACCTGGAAATGGCAGACGGGCATCATGATGTTTTTACCTGGGGAAGAGCGATGCCTGAATTTTTAAAATGGGGCTGGGGTATAGCCCCGGGTTTTAACCCGGGGAATAAGGAATAAGAAATAAAAAATAAGAAAGTATGAAAGCTCTTAAGAAACGAAAAATTAATTGTGTCTCGTGAGTACTCCTTTCCCCCTTGCGGACAACCGTAGGTTGGGACCGAAGGTCGGGCTGGGATAGGGGGCTAAGAAAATAAAAAAAACCTTCCGCTGTTAACGGAAGGTTTTTTATTATAAGAGATTTTATTCTTAATTGAACAGGTAACGCAAACCAAATTGAACAGAGTAAGTGGAAGCGGTACTTAAATTATCCCTGAATGTTCTTGTAACGATCTGGCCCTGGCTGGTAGCCAATCTGAATTGCGGAACCACGGCTCCACCGGGAACCAATGCAGGTGCATTCTGAATAGCTAAGATCTGTGTAGCATTCGT
>DATHDV010000071.1:0-9573 GCA_035318845.1 Chitinophagaceae bacterium | reverse complement strand
ATAAGCCCGACTAAAGAGTGGAGATCTCTTTAGCAACGCCATCAAAGAATTGCTCCAGTTCCCCAAACATATTTTTAAAAACAGGAATGATGGAACCAAAACCGTCAATGACCCTGGGTCCCCAGGGCCGTACAAAAGAATAGGTAACTGACTTATTGATCGTTTCAGGTTGCAGGATCTTCATTTGCTCTGTATAAAAAAGTAACACACTGAAAACAATGGTATAAATAGCAACATAAAACAAAATGCCACCGATCCTATTGGCCCAGCCCAGCATAACCATCTCAACCATTTTTTGAATGGCCCGGGCTCCCCACCGGATCAATAAAACTACCAGCAGGAAAACGATCGCAAAAGAAATGATCGGCAGCCATTGGTCAGA
The DNA here is from genome assembly GCA_035318845.1 of Chitinophagaceae bacterium. GTDB lineage: Bacteria > Bacteroidota > Bacteroidia > Chitinophagales > Chitinophagaceae > JJ008. The sequence goes on along the minus strand of DATHDV010000071.1, from coordinate 9,191 downwards.
AATTTTTATGACTTTGCCGATATATTTCCCTGCCACAATAGAAAGTTTCATAGCAGCGGCCAATCCTATAATTATTGCTACCAATGAAAATAAACCCACGATCAGGCCACGACGGTAACCATGAAATATTGCCAGAACAATGATAACAGCATAGATGATGTCAAGTACCATTCGTAGATTTTAGGTTTTTCCGAAGGAATCCCTTTGGGAAACGTCCGAAGTGCCGGGTTATTTTGAGTGTAGTAAACATTCAACTTTTTGATAACAACTCCTTCACCAGCGCAGAAATGGTTTTGCCATCGGCCTTGCCGGCAAATTGTTTGGTAGCAGCTCCCATCACTTTTCCCATGTCAGCGGGCGAAGTGGCGCCAACGGCGGCCATAATTTTTACCAGTTCGGCTTTTATTTCTTCAGCAGAGAGTTGTTGTGGTAAAAATTTTGAGATGATCGCTATTTCCTCTTCTTCTTTTTTGGCCAGGTCGGCCCGGTTCTGCTGCTGAAATATTTCTAATGAATCTTTCCGTTGCTTCACTAATTTCTGCAGCAACTTAATTTCATCTTCTTCTTTCAGTTCGCCGGAAGCTCCTTCCGCGGTTTTGGCAAGCAATATTGCCGCTTTCACTTCACGGAGACTTCTCAATGCCGCCTCATCTTTGGCGAGCATCGCTGTTTTTAATTCAGCCATTATTTTTTGTTCAAGATTCATATGCTTAAAATTTTAATCGGCTTTATTTTCTTTTAATTGTCTTGCCTGGAATGACGAATAAAAATGTTTGGCAAATTTCTTCATCTCTTCCATTTGTTCGTTGTATTTGGTGGCCCGGCCATAGGTATCTGCCATTGTCATCATGGTCTGGTAAAAAAAATCAGCCATTTCATCTACCATCATGTCTTTGGTCCACAGATCGATCCGCAAAGCTGTTTTTTCAGCGCCATCCCAGAAAGACAGCATCATGGCTTTGGCTTTCTTTGCATTTTCAGCGCTGGTATTTGAAGCGCTCCATACAATGGAATCGGGAACCTGGTTCTCATCCGTCATCACATCAATGGTAATTGTTGATTTATTCATAAGCCCCCTCCTGCCTCCCCCAAGGGGGAGAATTTTATTTAAAAGGAAGCAAAGATAGGAACAGCAATTTTATTGACAGGCTTTTAGAATACTTGTCCAGAGCAGGTCAGCAGTTTTATCCCAACTGTATTGACGGGCCGCCTGCCGGCCTTTTTCAATCAACTGTTTCCGCAGGTTCTCATCTTTATATAACAACATCATTTTATCGGCAATATCAGTATAGCTGGTTGCATCCGCATATAATGCTGCATCTTTTGCTATTTCCTGCATAGCAGAATCGGCAGATGTGATCACCGGCACATCAGATTGCATGGCTTCCAGCACAGGCACACCAAATCCTTCGAACAAAGAAGGATAGATCAATCCATAGGCAGCACCGGTAATTTTTACAAGTTCTTCTTCTTGCACATACCCGGTCATCAGCACATCATTCCTGTATTTATAGGTCTTCAGGCTTTCGGTAAATGATCCATATTTCCAGGCCAGCCTTCCCGCCAGTATTAATTTCATATTCGTTTGCTGGCGTTTCTTAAAAACAGAAAATGCTTTCAGGAGGTTCATCAGGTTTTTACGGGGATGGATAGCGCCGGCATACAAAAAATACTCTTTACCATCTGTGTATTTATTTTTTACAACTATTTTTTCTTCTTCACTTGCAGGATGAAATATATCCCTGGCGGCACTAAAGACCACATCGATCTTACCCGGCTCTGTATTGTAATGCGCCAGTATATCTTTTTTTGAAAACTCAGAAACGGTAGCGATCGTTTTCGCTTTCTCCAAAAACTTCGGTGTATATTTTTTATAAAATAAAAGATGTGATCTTTTAATAAAAGAAGGATGATGCAGGAAAGCCAGGTCATGCAACACCAGGCATTGCGGTACTTTGGTGGTTAATGAACTGAACCCGTCACAGGAAACAAAAACATCTGCCTTATACTTTTTAAGTATGGAGGGAATCCTGAGATCATACCATAGCTTCCACAGAAGGGGATGTCTTGCGGGTGGACCGGTTACCACTGCTTTTACATTTTTCCCGAACACAAAACGTTCATCAAAAGGCCTGTCAAAAATAAAAATGAACTCATGTTCGGGGTGATTAGCTGTAATGCGCCTGAATGTTTCATAAATAAAATATCCATACCCTTCAAGGTAATCAGGGAGAAGGAACCTGGTATTTACTGCAATTCTCATTCTGGCCGGTAAAGTTATTGGTTGCCTGTATCAGTTACGCTGTAAACGGTCTTTACATTTCCCGGTAAAAACTGAAATATAGTAATGGTTTATACTTATTCCTTTTACTATTGCAGGGTTTGTTCAACTGATCTAAATTTATACCGATAAAAATGATGCGAAACCGAAACTTGCCTTATGAAACCAACGTATTATTCCTCACTTTTTTCGATGTATTCCCAAATTGCCGGGGCAATTTCCCGGGCAGACAAAAAATTTAATAATGTTGGACCTGTTTTTGACAGAGTTGGTATCAAATTTGATAATATTTCAGCCGGAAAACTATATCTCAGCGCATTTATTATAAAAAATATTCATGGATTGAGGCAGAAGGACATAACGAGCCACCCGTAATGTGTCGATCAACTTTTCTTTAAACGACCTCTTAGGTGGAAGAGGATGGTGGCTTGTAAAAGGGGCCCAGGTTCGGGGCCCCTTTCTTTTTTCATCCGCCGAAGTCCCGAATGCTTTCGGGACGAAGGAGGAACCCCCAAAAGGCTAATACTTGCACATTGACATATTGAGTGTTGATTGTTGAGTCTTTCAGCAAGAAAAGACTCAACAATCAATATTCAATAAATCAATTTTCAGGGTTTTCCGCTTTCAAACACCCACTTCAGACTTCCGATTTCTTTGTTTACATTTGCCTATATGGATGTAGATAATATGGAGTACAACACCACAAGAAATCAATTGGTGATGCGGGAATACGGAAGGCATGTGCAGAAAATGATCGAGCACATCCTCTCTATTGATGATCCGGAGCGACGCCAGGGAAATGCCCAGGCAGCTATTGAGTTGATGGGTTTTTTGAACCCGCATTTAAAAAATGTCGAAGATTTCCGTCATAAACTTTGGGATCACCTGTTCCTGATCGCTGACTTCAAGCTGGATGTAAAATCTCCTTACCCGATACCTACAAGAGAAACGCTCAGGGCCAAGCCTCACCCGCTTCCCTATCCCAAGCGGCATCCTAAATTATTACACCTTGGTAAAAACCTGGAAGTAATAATTGATAAAGCATTAAAAGAAGAAAATCCTGAAAAAAGACTGGGCTTTGCAAATGCAGTTGCTTACTATATGAAGCTGGCCTATAATAACTGGCATAAAGAAATTGTACATGATGATGCGATTCAAAGTGAGTTATCGGGCATCACTGACGGACAACTTACTTTTACGAATACACCTTATGTAAAAGCCTTCCGTCCGCAACAGGAGAACCGTGACCGTGGTAGTTATGGCAAACGCGGCGGCGGCGGTGGTAAATACCAGCAACGCGGCGGTGGTCATCGTAATGATGGCCGTGACAATCGCGGTGGCGGAGGTTTTAAGAAAAGATATTAAGGCCCCTATCCCCTAAAGGGGTACTTAAATATTAATTTTTCCTACATTAGCCTGAGAGAGTTTTGTACTAAGCAGAAAGTAATAAACACTTTTTCTTTCTACAAAATCCTGCTTTTTATTTTCAATAAACAATTCAAGTCTATTCCTGAAAGAATAGCTTCTAAACTCCCCTTTAGGGGACGGGGGTATTAACTATGCATTCATTCGAGGTAAAAGGCGGCAAAAAACTTCACGGTGAAATAATTCCGCAGGGAGCTAAGAATGAAGCCCTGCAGATCATCAGCGCTGTATTACTGACCCCCGAAAAAATGACTGTTGCAAATATCCCGGATATAGTTGATGTGAATTTATTGATTGAACTATTGGGAGAAATGAATGTGAAAGTGGAAAGGATCGATCGCGACACCTGCAGTTTCCAGGCCGATGATGTAAACATTGATTACCTCCACAGCGAGGTCTTTAAAAAGAAAAGTGGTAAGCTTCGCGGTTCAGTTATGCTGGCCGGACCGATGCTGGCAAGATTTAAAAAAGCATTTATTCCCAAACCCGGAGGAGATAAGATCGGGAGGAGAAGATTAGATACACATATCATCGGGTTTGAAAAATTAGGGGCAAAATTTACAGGCAATGAGAAAGACGGGTTCTTTCATTTAGACGCAACAGATCTGCATGGCGCTGACCTGTTATTGGATGAACCATCTGTTACCGGTACAGCCAATATTGTCATGGCAGCTACTTTGGCCAAGGGAATAACCACTATTTATAATGCAGCCTGTGAACCATACATCCAGCAGTTGTGCAAAATGCTGAATAAGATGGGAGCCAGGATCAGCGGCATTGGGAGCAACATGCTTACGATCGAAGGAGTAAATTATCTTGGCGGCACTGAACACCGCATGTTACCGGATATGATCGAAGTGGGTTCTTTTATCGGACTCGCTGCTATGACACAAAGTGATATTACGATCAAAGGAGCAGGCCTTGAACATCTTGGCATCATCCCGGAAAAATTTCAGCAATTAGGTATCCGGCTGAATTTTAATGGTGATGATATTCATATACCTGCTCAAAAGAGTTATGAGATACAAACTTTTTTGGACGGATCGGTGATGACCATCTATGATCATCCCTGGCCGGGTTTTACGCCTGATCTGCTGAGTATTGTTTTAGTTACTGCCATCCAGGCCAAAGGTTCTGTATTGATCCATCAGAAAATGTTTGAAAGCCGTTTATTCTTTGTTGACAAGCTGATCGACATGGGAGCCAGGATCGTTTTGTGTGATCCTCATCGGGCGGTAGTGATCGGGATGGACCGGCAACAAGCTCTTCGTGGCATTACCATGAGTTCTCCTGATATCCGTGCCGGGGTGGCTTTGCTGATAGCAGCATTAAGCGCCGAAGGAAAAAGTATAATTCAAAACATTGAACAGATTGACAGGGGCTACCAGGATATTGACGGACGATTGAGAAAATTAGGGGCCGATATAAAAAGAATTGAAGGATGAAAGCAAAACCATACCTGATATTATTATTGTGTCTGTTTTATTACAGGATAGCCGCTCAAACAAAAAACAATCCAGACAAGTATAAAGATGGGTATGCATTAAATGGGAAAGACACTATCTGGTGCAAGGTTTTATTTGATAGTAAACACGACGATGCCCGAAAATCTGTCAGGCTGCTGATAAAAGAGGAAGAAACCAATTTTTTCGCCGGAGGCACCATCACGGGGTTCGGTATTGAAGAGGATGGTAAACATTACGATTATGGTACTGTTGATGTTGAAGTATCGGTAGCTGACCGCCGGATGGCAAATTTATTATTCGTCAAAAAATTAGCTGCCGGAACCATTGATCTGTACGAATACTCATACAGCATTTTTAAAACTAAAAGAACAACAATTAATGGAGTAGAGCAACCCGGCGCTACTACTACTTCACAGAATTATACCAATAATTATATTTCGAAAACAGATTCAACCAACCCCATTCTGGCAACTCCTGTTCTTTTGCCTTCTTTCAGAAAAAAAGATTTAGAGCCATATTTAAGCGATAATGTTGAACTGTTTGCCAGCGCTGAAAAAAGATTTAGCATCAAGGAACTCATTGCAATAATAAAAGAATACAATAAGTGGAGTTTAGAAAATAAAAAGCCTTAGTAAGATGACAAAAGACATTTTCCAGGCACAACCCGTTCTCGAAAACGAAAGAGTATTGTTGCGGGCAATAAGAGAAGATGATTTTGAAAACCTGTTACCTTTTTCTCTGAATGAACCGGATATCTGGAAATATGGTTTGATCACCGCTTCCGGCGAAGAAAACCTCCGAAACTATATTGCTGGCGCAGTAAAAAATATGGAGGAAAAAAAGGAATATGTTTTTATTGTTTTTGATAAAAAAGCAAAGCGCTATGCCGGCAGCACCCGGTTCTACGATATTCAGCAGGATTATCTTACCGCTCAACTTGGTTACACCTGGTATGGAAAAGAATTTCAACGCAGCGGTCTGAACCGGCACTGCAAATTATTACTACTTACTTATGTATTTGAAGAATGGGAACTGGAACGCCTGGAGTTTCGTGCACATGCGGCGAATGAAAGATCTATTACCGCGATGAAAGACATTGGTTGTGTAGTAGAAGGAATTCTCCGCAGCCAGATGCCGACAGTGGATGGATCAAGAAGAGATAGTATTGTACTTAGTATTTTAAAAACGGAATGGTTTGCGAAAGTCAGGGAATTGCTGCGGCAAAAAACTCATTAATTTGAAATATTCATTTTAAAACAGCGGTTCTTGCGACTATATTTGCCCTATAAGTCATTCTTTTACACCCTTAATCATTTATTTTTTGGCCCAAATCGATTATTTTAGTCCGGGATTTGAGAAAAAAGCCTCCCTGCCTGTACTTGCATAGCCTCAGCAACGGTGCACCTGAGCAAGGTGAGCAGGTAAGAATAGAATAGATCACCATGGAATACGAAATCAAACTACAGGACAAGTTCAAATTTATTGAAGAGGGAGACGGCGAGCCGTTGTTGCTTTTACATGGCTTGTTTGGGGCGTTGAGTAATTTTAAAACCCTGATCGAATATTTTCGCCAGTATAATAAAGTGGTAGTACCACTCTTGCCCTTACTGGATATGGATATACTGCACACATCTGTTGGCGGGCTGGCCAAACATGTTCACAATTTCATTGAAAGCAGGCAATATAACGGAGTGCATTTATTGGGCAATTCATTGGGAGGTCATGTCGCATTACTTCATTCGTTGAAACATCCTCAAAGATTAAAGTCACTCATATTGACCGGCAGTTCAGGTCTGTTTGAAAGTGGAATGGGCGACAGTTATCCCAAGCGGGGCGATTATGAGTATATCAGGAAAAAAACAGAGCTGACCTTTTATGATCCCAATACAGCCACCAAAGAATTAGTAGATGAAGTATACAGTATTACTAATAACCGGCTAAAAGCTATCAAGATAATTGCCCTGGCCAAAAGCGCCATCAGGAATAACCTGGGCGAGGAACTCAACCAGATCAAACTGCCTACGTTATTAGTATGGGGTAAAAATGATACCATAACCCCGCCATTTGTGGCGGAGGAGTTTAAAAAACTGATCCCGAACAGCGAATTGCATTTTGTAGATAAATGCGGCCATGCACCGATGATGGAAGTGCCCGATGAGTTTAATGCTATTCTGCATAAATTTTTAAAAAAACTCAACCAGCCTGCAACAGTCGGCTGATTATGACGGTCTTGCTTTTACTACGGGCAAAAAAGAGTAGTATTGAAAACTAAATAAAACCGCTATCCATGTTAACCCGAGAACTATTATCTCAAACACTTCCTTCCCTGCGCCTTCACGATAAGGTTTACCAGGCATTGCTTTGGATGAACGAAAATCATGTGACACATCTGCCGATTGTGGAAGATGATAAGTACATAGGTCTCATCAGCGAAGATGACCTGATGCAGGCAGAGAATGATAATCTGCCACTCAGTTCAATGCAGCAGTCATTTGCCAATATATCAGTTAAGGAAGACGAACATTTTTTAAAAGCGGTCCAGGTAGCAGCCGATAACGGCATAAGTATTGTACCGGTGGTTACAGAAGAAAATGATTTAATTGGAACGGTGGCTTACAACGATTTGCTGAAATTTTCTTCTGAGTTTATGAGCCTGAGTGAACCCGGGGGACTGATCGTGCTGGAAATGGACAGCAACCAGTATTCATTTAATGAAATAAGCAAGCTGGTTGAAACCAATGATGCGCAGATAACCCAATTAAATACTTCTATTGATGCTGAGACAGGCCTGATGCAGGTGACTATCCGCATCAATAAGCCAGAAGTTTCTGACATCGTTGCTACATTTCAGCGGTATGAGTATAATGTCAAATATTTTTTCGGAGAAGAACTTTATACCAATGAATTAAAGAGCAACTACGATAACCTTATGAATTATCTGAAAATCTGACAATTCTCCGGTATTTTACAGGCACGATAATTTCTTAATATTAATATCCATACTGGTATTGGGTCATGCAGCGGAAGAATAAATACTGTTTTTGGCTGATCGCAACTGTTTTATGTTTCCAGCAATCATTTGCCCAGGAAACAGGCGAAATAAAAAAAACTGATTCAGCCTACGTTGCTGCACCTGATTCTTTAGTAACCATTGGAGAGATCCTGATCAGCGGGAATAAAAGAACAAAAGCTTCTATCATTCTGCGGGAAATTCCTTTTAAAGCCGGGGAAAAATATACCCTCGCAACGCTAACAAAAAAATTTGAAGATGCCCGGCGGCAATTAATGAACACAGCGCTTTTTAATTCCGCAGTTGTGGCCGCAAAAAGTTTTGAAGACAACAAAGTAAACGTTTCTGTTGTTTTGAAGGAAAGATGGTACCTCTTCCCCTGGCCTTATTTTAAGCCGGTCGACAGGAACCTCAACCAATGGATCGTAGAACAGAAGGCCAGCCTTAGCCGGGTAAACTATGGAGCAAAAATATTATACAATAATGCTACCGGCCACAATGATAAACTCAGGCTTTATTTCATAAACGGTTACACAAAACAATTCTCTTTCAGTTATGACCGGTTGTATATTGATAATAAATTAAGATGGGGCCTGAACGTTGGTTTTGCTATTGGCAAAAACCGCGAAGTGAATTACAATACGATCAAAGACAAACAGGTATTTCTGAAAGACAATGACAACTATCTCAGGAGTTTTGTAACGGGCAATGCAGAGATAACTTACAGGAGAGCGATCAAAACACGACACCGTTTCGGGATCAGTTATACTAAAGAAGATGTGAAGGATACTGTTTTGATATTGAATCCTTCTTATTTCCAGCACGACCAGACTAGTATCCACTACCCGGTTCTTTATTATAATGTAACCTACTACGACCTGGATTATATCCCTTACCCTACAAAAGGATATGCTGCACAGGTTTCTGTCAGCAAAAAAGGATTGGATAAGGTCATTAACGTATGGGAGCTTACGGCGAAAGGTTCAGGTAGCTGGCATTTAGCTCCCAA
>DATHDV010000070.1:0-5206 GCA_035318845.1 Chitinophagaceae bacterium | reverse complement strand
TTATGATGATGGAAATGGTGGTGGAGAAGAAAGTGGTGGTGGTGGTGGGGGTGGGGTTTCTATGGCCTATGTAATTGGTGCACTCGGAGGATGGGGAAACAATGGTGTTACTTCTAATAATAGTGGTGGAGGGGGTAGTGGCAATTCAGGGGTAAGCCCGGACCCCCCCGGACCAGGTAACAATGAAGGTCAGATTTGGTATTATGTGTATGAAACGGGAGGGATGGGCCATTCTTTAGCTTACAATCCCTACAATAACACACTTTATGAGATACAACACCCAGAGTACGGGACTAAGCGAGGTTTTAAAAACTGGCTCAATGGCGGCGCTAAATCGCAAGGCTACAGTTACAATATGTATAATAAATATGATTTTAATAGATTCTGGGGTTTCATGAATAATAGAGGGGCTTTGAAACTTGCTGCAGTATATATTCCACATCCGGAAATAGCATTAAAATTTTTTACAGATCAGGTGGGGAAAGACTATGACTATAATGTTGCTAACGACAATTGTAAGGATTTTGTGTTAGATGGCTTTGCATATGCAGGCGCAAGTGTGCATCGAAATAGTCCTTTTCCCCGGTTCTCAATAAGTGGTCAATATATCTATTCTTGGGCAGTAGGGAGCTCGGTTCCAATACCTATCAATCCTTCAACACCTCCAATGCAAATCGGTAGCGGTGGAAACAATGCAGGTCCACCGAATTGGGGAATGTATTATCATTAACAAAAAACATTACTAGAAGACGTTTGATAACATTTCTTTAATTTTGTTTGTATGCTAGACTTTAAGAGCACAGTCATATTTGGTTTAATGCTAGCTTGTGTCACTTTTACTTCATGTTTTATGAGTAAGGGAAAAAATACTTTGTCTTTGCCAGGAAAAATAGCAGTTAATCTTGAGGATTCTTTTTTTATTTACGACAACTCATCTATGAGTAAAATTAAGTTCAAAATAAAAAATGATGAAAAAATAAGTTATGCGGGATTTAATTGGATAAATAAGGGAAATAATTTTATAGGAGTTGAATATTTACAAACTCCAGCTACTGGAATTAATCAAGGTAATGTTGTCTGTTTTGATCTTTCTGGTAATATTGTTAAAAGAGTATATGAATCGCTTGATGGGGAAATAGCCGAAGATGCATACTTATCTAGGAACGATAAACGTTTGCTGTTTACTACTATAAGAAAAGGAAATGCTAACATAAACCCGCTTGAAGGTCTTAATCCAGTACTATCTTTAGTAATAATGGATTTTAATAAAAAAGAAGTAATTGAAAAAATTAAAAATGTCGGAACTTCACTAAGTTTTGAATTGCACGAGTCGCCATGGCTATTTGATGAAAATCGTTTTATATACAGCATATCAGGAGAGAAGAAAATTACTGTCGAAGGGATCAATGCAGATTCACCTCAAAAAGATGAACTGGGCATTTATGTCTATGACCTTACTGTTAATCAAAAAAAAATGTTAATTCCTGAAGCACGATTTGGGATTTGTTCACCTGTTGACCTTCATGTTAGTTATATTAAGGGTCAGTCAGTTTGGGTAATTGATTTAAAGGACAATTCAACAAAAAATGTGTTCCAGGTAGGACCCAAAGACAGGATAGGTAATATTCATTGGACACCAGACGGAAAGTATATTTATATTGCCTACATTAATTATTCTAACCCTACTGGTCCCGAACCTGAAGAAAAGCTCATTGAAGTGAGAACAAGTAAAGAAGTATTCTTTGAAAAAATTGAGCACGGATTTCATTCATACTCTTGGAAGTGATTTTTCTGAGGTTAAAAGGTCTCGGTCTCCTTCCTTTGCTATCAAAAACTCACGCCAGCACAATACATTCACTGCACTGATTGAGGAAAGGAAAATTGATTAGGGTGCAGTCAATGTATTGCCGAAAAGGGCTTCACCTTGCTTCGCAAGATCAAATCCCTTTCCGGTTTCATGCTGTCATGGTTTTTGGCTGCGGTCAGTCGCCTTCGTCCATGCTTTCAATTCTTTGGCGCCGAGTGTCCGTTGTGACACTCTTGTTAGCCGATGTCTGGGCCAAACGCATCTTCAGCTAACATGAAATTACCGGCCCGACTCGGCGACAATAAGAGTTTTAGTGAAGATTTTGTTTTTCCCCCTGATCAGGATAGAGAAATACCCTATAATCTTTTACAGGATAACAGCGATGCTTGCCACTCAGATAGAATAAAGCAGAACTGTGAAGGTATAGCTGCGGGCTTTCTGCAAGTTTCCATTTCCCTGAACAAGGGTTGTTATGTATATAATGTAGTTTTTGGAGAACAAATTTTTCTGTTCTGCATTCCTTTACATCAAAGGAGTCCTTCCAAACTTCATGCTTTTTTCCCCTGCGTCTATCGCTGGCTTCAACGGCAAGCCCCATGCTGTTTAACAGCTTCCATTCGTTTTGTTGTTCCAGCTTTTTTACAATGTCATAAGCCATGAATCTCTTACCATTTCCAACTATCGTGTTAAGTGATTGGGTACCGCCTGAATAATGTAATAATAAATGCAGATGGTTTGGCATGATCACGTAGCTTGTTACCGAGTGCCCTTTTGATAAAAGAACATCAAACCAGTTATAGACCAGGTCGTATCCTTTGGTCATATCAATCAATGCTATCCAGTTGAAACAAGTGAATGTGATAAAATATATTCCGGGTTGAGTAACTGGTTTATGAATAGCCATGCCACAAACTTAAAGGGATGTAGTTGCCGGCCATGAGAAGAAAACAAAAAGAAAATGTATCTTAACGGAAGGGAATCGTTAAAAGAACGCCGTGTCCCCTCTTAGAGTCTTTTAGTTGAAAAGACAAAATAGCAGTAGGGAGACTCGGCGGCGAAGAATTCAAGTGACCAATCGGACGGCGAGGAGCCTTATGATGATCCTAATAGAAACCCGGCTGATGATAAAAAATTAAGTAAGGGAGAAGAAAAGTGGTTTGAGGAAAAAACCGGTTGGAAACATGGTGACAAAGGGGATGGCGGTGGAAAAGTAGATATATATAAAGATGAAAAAGGAAATCTTTATCTAAAGCCGAAGGATGGCAAGGGAATGGGCGAGCCAATGGGTTATAATCTTAAGGAGCTCAAACTTGCAGAAATACGTGGAATAGCCTTAGCAGTAGGTGCAGCAGTAGGTGTAGGAGTTGGATCTGTTAATTCAAATACACAGGCAGAACAAGGAGAATCAGTGCTTTCTAGAGTTTGGCGATCTAGTGTGATTGCCCTTTTTATTCAGGCGGCATTTAATACTGCATCAATGCAGGTGGGGACGGACCCAAGGGCAAACCGTATGTATTAATTGTGATTTAGAAATGAAGTATTTTTGGTTAAGATATAATAAGTATATAAAAAATTTAAAATGAAGAATGAAGTTTTTCTGGATTTTTGTATTTGGGAATTTGAAGATGTCACTGTTGATGACATTACAAAAATGCTAAATATCCAACCCATACAAGTGTACAAGAAAGGAGAAAAGATCAACCCAAATTTTTCCTTGGTAGCAAAAAAAAATGGGTGGAGAATGAGCTCAAATTTAGATAAGCATTCTTCTTTTCAGGATCACATGAATGCTCTGATCGATATCATTGAGTCAAAGCTGGATGTATTTGAATTATTTTGTAAGAAATATTATTGCGAATTTGCTTGCGCTATTTACATATATTATGATAATGACGAAAGTACACCCTGGGTTCATTTAAATTCTCGATATAATGAGCTAATTAAGAAAATGAATGTCGAGTTTGACTTAGATTTATACTGTCGCTCATCCCGAGAAAGCTAGTTATAAGATTATATCTCGAGTTATCCCCGGCCTCAGAGGGATAAAATGTCTCGGTCTCCTAACCTTGCCATCAAAAACACTCGTCAGCTAAAGCGTAGAACTATTACATAGAGCTACACTTTTTGCTGCACAGGCCTTACCCGGCTTCGCCTGGGAAAGAGCCTGCTTGCAAACCGCTGTCATGGTTTTTGGCTGCGGTCAGTCGCCTTCGTCCGTGCTCTCAATCTGTATGGCCTATTCGCTTCACTCATAAGCCATACAGCTTCCGCACTCCACATTGTCTCCCCACCACTGACGGCAATCAAAAAAGTATGCTTTGCACATAGAGTAGCTTATACTTTTCCGCTGCCTTGTGGTGGGAGCCCCGCTGCCCGTAGTCTTCGAAGCAATTTTTTTTTTTAAAAAAATTACAGCTATAGGATAGCTGGCCTGAGCCTGTGGCTCAGGTCCGTTAACTATAGTTATAGTAAGAAAACTGATAGTAAGGGCCTGCCCTGACTTTTAATTTCAAAATCAGCTGATACCGTGTAAAATAACTCCATATGCGGTGTTTATCCCGTTGATCACTGTAATAGCCGTCCTTATTTTGGAAGTATGAGTATAGGAGGATACAAAATGAGAAATAAGGAAGCTATTTATTTTGTAACATTTGCCGTAGTAGAGTGGGTAGATGTATTTACAAAAAAGGAGTACCGGGATATAGTACTGGATAGTCTGAAGTATTGCCAAAATAAAAAGGAACTGTTACTATATGCCTGGTGCCTTATGAGTAATCATTTGCATCTTATTATGGCATCCAGAGATCATGATCCGGGTGGGATTCTGCGTGACTTTAAGAAATATACCAGCAAACAAATTATTGCTGCAATTGAAAACAACAAACAGGAAAGCCGTAGAGATTGGATGCTGAGGATATTCCGGGAGCAGGGAGAGAAGAACAGCCGTAACAAAAACTATCAATTCTGGCGTCAGGATAATCAGCCAAAAGAGCTATACAGCCCGGCATTTACTGTACAAAAAATCAATTATATTCATAATAATCCTGTTGAAGCGGGTATTGTTGAAAAACCGGAACATTATTTATATAGTAGTGCGCGGGATTATCATTGTGGAAAAAACGTTGGTTTGTTACCGGTGCTTTTTATATAATGCTGATGATTGACGGACCTGAGCTGCAAGCTCAGGCCAGCTTTCCTACAGTTATAAATTGTCTTACTTTTAGCGTATAGAAGGGTAAGACTATGGACAGCGGGGGATGTAGTTGCCGGCCATGAGAAGAAAACAAAAAGAAAATGTATCTTAACGGAAGGGAATCGTTAAAAGAACGCCGAGTCCCCTCTTAGAGTCTTTTAGTTGAAAAGACAAAATAGCAGTAGGGAGACTCGGCGGCGAAGAAA
>DATHDV010000069.1:0-11260 GCA_035318845.1 Chitinophagaceae bacterium | reverse complement strand
TAAAAACCATGGCCCGTAAACTCATTGGCACTAACAATTTATTAGTGGTATCCAACTTTCCGTCGGTGGCTATTTTATCGTACCAGTTATTTTCTTGTGCGGGCATACTTTATTTTTTATTTACCCCAATAGAGTTCTATTGTGTCTTTGATCGGTTTCGATAACATTTCTATCGCAAATTCTGCAGACGTGAATTTGTTTGCCGGTGTTTTCAGCATACTCACTAACCCGTTGCCGTCATTTATGTTAAGCACTCTCCTTTTTTTATCTCCTCTCATTGGTATATCTATAGTTTTATTATCTTTCTGCACGGTGAATTTGCCTGTATCATAATCTCCACCCACACCGAAATGAAGATTTTCAGATGGCTGAGTTATCGTTACTTCAGTAATGATGCCTTCGCACAGGCAAAACAATGTGTCAGGAGCTATGGTTTCCATCCGTACCAGGTTCAACAGGCGTTTAGGAGTTTTATCATCTATACTATCTATTCCCCATGCCTGTACTTCCAAACCTTTCCACCCGCTTACCAAACCGGAGCGAAATAAAAACCCCGTGTATCTCCAGTTTGATTGCGCATTGGTAGGAACTGCAGGATCTGTAAGATTAATTACATTCATCCCTTTCTCTTTCATCCTCTTAATTATTTCTCCTTCTATTTCACCCGGTTTATAGCTGCCAAAAAGTTGTTTTTTAAATCTTTCGATCAGTTCCATCCGGAAGACCTCGGCAGCATAATTTCCTTCCATTGCTTTTGAAAGTAACAAAAGCATATCAGCCGGTTCACATACACTGACGGCGCCATTAAGCAGGCATTGCACCCACACAGGATCCAGCCAGAAAAATTTGAGTGCACCACATTCTTCGGGTTCATTTTGACCGGTGCCTGAATCTTTTTTGTATTTAGGCAAATATTTTTCACCGGGAACGAGGTAATAATAAGGTACATCCTTTAACAGGGAAAGCTGTCCCAGGAAAGTCTTTACTTCATTAGGGATATCAGGCTCATGGTCCCTTTTGTTAAAGCCGGGTTCCCTGGTCTTATCATCCAGGGCCTTAAATAAATCGTAGAATGTATCGCTCATAAATAGTATTATTAAGACGGGATCAGGTGCCCGGCAGTTTTTGACCCCATAGTTCCAAAATAAAATTTTTCATTACCTCATCAGACTCCACTTTATTAAGTATCTCTACTAATTCCGGTTTAGCATCATCACCGGCTGTATGGTCTTTACCCGGAAAGATCATGTTGAACTTATTATGCAATAATTCCTGTGCGATGGATACCCAGTAATTATTTTCATAGTCTCCTTTCCAGTTTTTTAATGCAGTGATATAGTTTTTTTCTTTCAGCGCCATCAATCTTCCCAATTGCCATGCGGCCGAATAAGAAACATCAAACATGTTTGTTGAACGATCGTAACGCAAGGCAGTATCTGCATTGGGAAATTGATTTATGGAAGGCTTTATAATATTAACAGGCGTCAGCGGACCCCTGTACCACACAACATTTTTTGTTCCGTTACGAAACCCCATATTGAGCGGTGTAAAGCCTGCCTGAAGTGCTTTTTTCATTGTATCATCCGGGATCACGTCTTTGTCTGCATCTATTTTCAAAGGCCGGATGTTCTTATTCAGGGCATCGATCAGTTTTCCAAAATCAAGGCCGTCGGCTTTGAAATTCCAGCTATGCAATACAACCAGCCTGATATTTTTAACCTGGTTCTCCGGGTTAACCAGGTTTGCTTTTGTTATATCATGACCTTCCAAAGAAACAAGGAAAACCATATTATTTTTTCCCTTTGATGGAATACGGTTTGCAATGAGTACCGAGAACCATCCTTTTGCATTTATACCTGCAATTTCTTTATTGCCGGAATCCACTTGCCGGGCATGCGTGAGATAAGGCATTTCGTCTTCATAGGGAACCACATCAGCATAAAGTTTAAAAGGTATGTCCATCACTTTATACTTCGGCACTTTGGCATCATCCTCTAACTTCTGCTCAGCTTTTTCCCATGGTTCCAGGTTGAGACCAGGGATGATAGTATTGGGAGCAGCGGTTTTATTGAAAATATCTTTTAAAGGAATATTTTTTACCTCGATCTTATTGCTGTTTATTTCATCCTCATCCAGCACCAGCAAGGTCATCCACGGTGTGCTGTTTGAGTTATTATTCCTGGCTCTTTCCCAGGGCAATGTTTTCCTGTTGAAAACAATATGCGGCAATGAATAGAAATAACTTCCGGTAGAACCGGCTGCCGGGTAAACATTATAAATATCCGAGAGGTCCAGTGTAAACCGCGGAGCCGACACATGAAACGTTGTACTGTTATTTAAAAAATCAGATGGCTGACCGTTTTTTTTATCGGCGGGTATATTTACGCTTTGGGTTGCATTTAAAATATATTCGCCTGCCACCAATGGTGGTGGTGCAGCTTCCAGGAATTTGATCTCGCCGGGTTTTATTTTATCTGATTCATTTACCATTTATTATTAATTGAACATTTTTAAATTTTAGTGTCAACGCTTGCATGATAAACAAGGCCGAAGAACTCCGGCATTTCACTATCAATAACATCGTTTTGTTTATAAATATCAAATCCGGAAGCCGACAAAGATTCAAGGAGACTGGTCTTTGTCCTTTTACTTTTATCTATATCTTTAAATAGCTCCTTATTGCTCGGATATTGGTTGAGAGCGTCGGCGTTAACGAGATACGGTATGCCAATGGTGTCGGTGGGTTTCAGGATAATGGGTGAAAAATCAAGGATGTTTTTCAATATGACCTGCGGTGTGCTTAGCGGATCGAATGTATGAAACTGTAAACCGGTCAATGCATTTGAGATCACTTTCGTTTCGGGTACGGGACCCTGGTAATTGACCGGGTCAATTCCCCATAATGCATCAGCAACACCTTTTGCATTGCAAACAATGGCCATGGGCTGAATATTGTTTCCGGATGACCCTTTTCTTTCAACCCATGCCGTCATCGTGCTGGAGAGAGTATGCATTCCCATCGGCTTTATACCCAGTTTACCGGAACGATCAGAATAGGTGCCCGGTAATATATTATCGGCCTTTTCCATCATGGTATCTGCAGCTATCTCTGTTCCATCACCGGTTATTGTATCTTTTTTAATTTTTAATGTTGTGGTCGGGATAAATGATTCTGCACAAATAACAAGTTCGTAAGGATTCACAATAGAAATGGTTTCTTCTTTGCCGCTTTCATTAGTAAACTTATAGACTTTAATGATGCCATTAATAATACGGGTGTCTATCGGGTTAATCTCTGCCTGGTCTTTTTTCTTTGGTATAAAAGATCCCGAAAACTTATCCCATAATAAATAAGGAGGCAATTCCCTGCTGGATGAACCGAAAGGAATGGTAAAGGAGAAAATGCTCCAGTCCACGTATATCTCCCCGGCAAAAGGCGGACCCCAGATATGCAACTCCACGGTCATTTCTATTTTGAAATAGATACGTATGAACCATATTTTTATCCGGGCCTCTATTCTTATCTGCACTCCTGCATCAAGGTTGTAATGAAAGGGAGCCCAATAGATGATCATATCCGCCCATACAGTTAATGATGCGCTGAGAAAAGAGATATTGTATACTATTTCCCAACGGCCACCGGCCATAATAGCTGTTGGTGTAAGGGCAAAATACATTTCACCCCTGATAGAAGTTGCGTCGTTAACTTTCCAGTTTAGCGCAAGCCTGTTAACAGAAGGATAATGTGCAGGTTTATTGAATTTTGGATGATATCCCCCTAACGTAATAACAAAGTCACCTTCATGCTTGCCGGATATCCATGTATAAAATGCAAATCCTCCGGAAAGTACACAGTCTTTATTGAATATATATGAATTGGGGGTGATGATCGCATCCACTGCTATCACATCGCTGTCTTCTCCAAAACGTGCCATTACCGCCAGTTCTACATATGCGATGGTAACTCCTTCGCCGGGAAATTTAAGAACAGCAAGACCCAGGATCGTAAATTCTAATTTATTGCCAAACTGGATAATGAGCAATATAAATGCATCGATGATCTTAAAAGAAGTGAACCTGATACCCACTGCCAGCCAATAGTCGCCGGGTGAAACAGGTATTACTTTTTTATTGATAAGATCGGCGAGGACTTCATTGATGTCTTTCTTACCCGGATTTAAAGCCATAGCAACAAGAGGGAAATCCTTTACCTCTTCTATTTTTGGCTGAAGAACTTTCCGGTTATATCCAAAACCTGCGGCTATACCGGTAATAAAGAAAAATGCGGGACCTCCGATCGGTCCCATATAAACTGCATAGATAAAAAATGAAATATTGCCGTCAGTTGTTTTTGCAAATGAGCCAATGCCGGCAATACTAAACTTTGATGTGGTGATCTGTGCGGATCCATAGAATTCATATGCTATATCACCTGTTGAAGGTTCGACTTTAATGAACATCCCGCTTATTTTAAGCGGGCCTTTTTTGACCGCCAGGCCCAGCCCGGAAAGTTTGAATTCAGGTTTTATATTATCTCCTTTTATCAGTTTGCCGGGAAGAAATGAAAGACCAAGGCCTTCTACACTAAATACCAATGCGGATATTCCCAGTTCGCCGGTAAATAATAATGATATCTTACTATCGGCATAGGAGAAACCAATTTTGCTGATATGCAACGGACCGAATTTCTTGTCCAGGTTGATCCACTTTATAGCAGACTTAAGCGGTGCGGTGTCAGCTTTTACAGGAGCAGTTAACATACCATTCGAATCTGCTTTCTTGTTATCTACTGGTAACGTAAGGGTGAATGGCTTCTGTTCCTTTGAATAAATAAGTTCGCCGATAAAATTAAACCCGGCCTCATAGTTTTTTTTCTGATCTCCTGCTGCAATTGTTTTGGAAGGCAATCCTGTTAATTCATCATCCACATCTACCAGCCGTGGGATCAAATAATCACCCTTTACCGATGTATAAATAAATCCCACATTAGTTATGGTAACATCCCCCAACTGTTCGCCTACCATGGGTAAACCTGCCAGGCTGGTAAGGTCTGTTTGAATACCAAAAGCATAATGGCTTTCTGTTTTAGCGTCACCTTCGCCTGAAGCGGGAGTATATTGAAAAATGAATTGGATCTCCTTCCCGCTAAATTCTGTTAATGCTATAAAATTAACTTCACCCGTGCTGTTTGCGAATGAAACATAAATATCTTTTAACCTGATATCAGGCAAAAAATCGCCTGGTATTTCATTGTCGATCTTTAAACCGATTTTTTGTAAAAGCTCGTATAAGATATCGGTAAGTCTTAGATTTAAACCCAATGTTTTACCTGCAAAAACAAGGGGGTCTTTCAATTTTTCGGGAAGATCGCCGGTTGCAATATTATCAGCCTCCAATACGATATTCGTACCGAGTAAAGAGAAGTTTAATAAAAATTTTACCGTCAAAGACATTTTCCAAATAATTGTTTTATACAGGTATTTCCCCGGGGCACTTCATGTCATCCTTAAGAAACCTGATCCCGGCCTGGAATGATAACCCAAGACCAATTTTCACATTACCGCTATTTGATCCCCATACTAATCCTCCGTCCATTTCGGGAAAAGGAATCGATAATTTCACTCTCCCGCTGCAAGTGACAGATAAATATGAAACAGCTATTTTATCAGACCCGATCATATTGGCCGGAGTATAGCAAATACGAAATAGCTTTTCAGTTTCTTCATCTGGTTTTAAAAGATCGATCATTGAATTTAAAGTTGCTATACGGGGGTTCTCCGGACCAGGCAACTGCATCTCAAAACCAGTATCCGTATCAACAGCTATTTGCTTTGCATTACTGCAACTGCTATCCGCCATCTCTGATTGGAAGAGAAATTCTTCTGAATTATTGTTTCCTGTTTTTCGTGAAATTGAAAGTTGCATGGCATGGCTGTCTGTTGACCAAATAGTTGATCATGTGAATCAATAAATCCGCACTGCCGGGAGACCTTTTAGTACGGTTTATGATAAATCAAACTGTTTTTCAACTACCGCTCCCAGCCCCAGGCTATTTATGGCAATTACATTGGTGACCTCGCCAGGGATGGAAAGCTTATCATAAAATACTTTTGTAAGAATAACCCTGACCTTGAAACCAAAACTTAATGTTCCCTGTGCCTTTGAGGTTTCATCTTTTGGGTCTTTCTTACTATTTGATGTAGTAAAGAACAGGTCCCACAGTTCAATATTAATACCTTCTGTTGCGCCGGCCACTTCAGTAAAAAAACCGTTCAATGCCGTTACCCCGGCAGCTCCAACTTTGTCTTTTACAGAATTAATAAAATCCGTTACTGATACGGTAATGACCTTCCCTTTTTCCATTTTGAAAGACAGGTTCAGCATCATGTCTTTTAGCTGGTTTGCTATTTTGTCTGTGGCGACCGCTACATCTGCTTTGGTAGGTATTTTTTCGGTTTCCAGGATCAGGTGATGCCCTCCGATGGTAAGGGCAATAGACAAATAATTAATTTGTGTTGTTGTTGCCATTTTTTCAGATTTTAGTTTGTTAGTGTTAAGAAATATGTATTATAAAACATTTGTATCCAAGGCTTGTAATTACTCCGGTAAGTCTTGTGGTGATTATATAGAAATGTAAGTTGATAATTCCAGGTCTTAATTTTACTCAGCTGTTAGTTATCGTACGATGACATTACTCCAGGCAGATCCTGCCTTGCAAAAATTGTTAGTGCTACTTGATCAGGGGTAGTATTGTAATAGGGGGAGGAATAAGATTATGTTGCGAAATTATTAGTAAGGTATGTGTTTTTTGGAAATAACAAATAAATTATTTAGCTGATGGCAACTGTTCTGCAGACCGAAAGATGTAGCCAAAATTTCAGCAGATGACATGATTTTAAAAAAATGACTGACATACTCTTTACCTGCAATTTGAATTCAATGGGTTGCCAAAATCAATTTATTTGTTTCCAAAAAATACCTATCTTAGAAAAATCATTACCAAAAAAATTTATCCCCTCCCTATCATTACTTCCCCTGGTTAGTTAGCACATAGGACTTTTATGAAGTAAAAGGTCTGAAGTTTGGTCTTTATATTGAAAACCAGATAATGTATTCATTAATGTTAACTAAATAAACCATCATGAAAAAAACAACTGCCATTTTATTCCTGCTTTCCGCAGCAGCCTTAATATCCATTTATGTTGGATGCGGGGAATCAAAAACCAAACCTAAGGACGGCGGACTGCATTCGCAACAACCGTCCCGGTTACCAGCTAATGTCCTCCAATCCTGCACGCTGACCCAAGCTCATTTTAATAGCTGGTTTGCCAGCGGCACGGCTTCCGAAAACGGACTGGTTGTTCCGGCCAACAGTGTTCTTTTTCCCCATAACAACAATTGCGATTTCTATCAATGGTCCTGGCAAATGTTTGCCTGGATGACCTCTCCTGTTTCGGGTAAATACACAGCTGGAAACACCGTGATAGAATCGACAATATTTTATACTGTATCGCCACCGCAGGATGCACAAGGCGATCGTACTTTAATTCCGCATAAACCCGGTACGCCCCTCCGGGCCACAAGTAGTATCCCACAATTAGGTCCTAACAGACTACCGTTGATCCGGGATAAAGCGGGAAACTTAATTGAAGTGGAGCAACAGGCAACCGGTGTAAAGCCTATGCTGCTGAAAGGAACACAAAAAGTAGCGATAAGCAGTGTTGATATGGATGCTTCAGGAAAACCTGTTTTCAAAGACGAGGCGGGGAAGATCATTGATAATCCAAAAGCCGTTATTACACATAAGGCCGATCCGGATGATATTGCACAGGAATTTAAAACAAGTTCCGGAAAATCTGTATTCATTAATGCAGAGGGTAAAATTATTGAAACAGAGGTTGGCCAGGCAGGAGGAGGTAATGCCCTGATGGCGCAGAACGGTTCGGTGCTTTATTATATCACCATGGTCAACGATGTATTTGCATTTTATCTTAGCGGAGTAAAGAATGGGGTGTTAGCAGATTCCTCACAATTTCCTATCACAGCTGCACAAAGAGACAATATTTGTGCTTATGCAAGAGCAAATGGCGCTACCCTGCCGGATTCAAATGCCCTTGCCATGGAAATTAAAACATCCTGGATAGAAGCTTCAAAACTACCCGATCCGCAGAACTACATAACGATCGATGCTATTATTCCTACTTATAAAAATTCGGGTGATACCCTTTGGGTTCCCAATGGAGAAAAAACAGAAAAACTTGCTTTATTGGGTTTCCATGTAGTGGGTAGTGTGGCCGGTCATCCTGAAATGGTTTGGGCAACATTCGAACATAACAGGAATACACCTAATGATGCCTATCAATACCTCAATTCCGATAGCACTCTTGTCACTCAACCAGCAGACTCGGGTGGTAATTGGACACTCAGTGCGAACGCCCCTGTTTCCAATCCGAATGTTCATTATTTTAAAGCAAGCGGGGATACACTTAAAGCCTATTCCGGGTATACCATCAGCCCCAGCAACAGTTCCCTGGTATTTACATGGGGCACCCAGGCTAACGTATCTCCCAATGCAGAAGATGGCTCTTCGGCTGCATCCAACAGCGAAATAATTTCCATTAATAATACCGTATTGAATTTCCTGGTTGGCAATGATGTCCGGAAGAATTATATGCTGATCGGCGCCACCTGGACATTTGGTGGTACTGCTCCAAACGGGAAGAGTTATTCATATGATCCCAGTCATACAAACGGTGATGCCATTGGCACCAGCCTGCTGGCCAATAGTACCATGGAAACTTATTTCCAGAGAGATTCTACCAGTTGTTTTTACTGTCATAATGATAACAACGGTTTGTTACCCGCTGACCTGAGTCATGTATATCCAGGTATTCTGCCTTTGTTCAAGACCATGACCGAAGCAAATAAACCGAAGTAAATAATTAATTTTTCAGATGAGGGCATACTTTTTATAAGTGTGCCCTCCGTTTTTATATTAATCAAACAATGCAACGACCGATGTGATCCGGCCATTGACCATTACTTTTTTTAATTGCATTCTTTACACTTCATTATTTAATTACAATAATTCCAGGTATGATATTAGCATATACACATTCCTTTTTTCCGTAACGGCTTTATTCAGAAAACTGAATACCGGGTTTTTGGTATTATCGACTGTCAGGGTCCATCCTGTATTAGCATCGCCCGTAAAAGATAAATTCTGAGTTGCCACAATCAGCTTGTTCTTTTTTAGGTCTATGCTGCAGAATGTTGCCGATATAGCATCTTCCATGCCCAGCGGCCTGGTCCAATATGGAAAATTATTATTATCAACACTTAGGGTCAGCTTCCTGTTTGGAACAACCGCTTCCGATTTGAATAATTGCCATGCATTTGCAAATTCATTGGGGACATTAAATAATTGCAACAAATTTCCTTCTGAAGTTTGTAAAATGTCCTCTTCAACATGATCAGTAGCAGCAGTTTTCAAATGCCCGGCTTCCCGGCAGGTATACCTGATATGGAAAACCACATCTGCGATGGTTTCAAAATCAAACTGTGGTATGGCATTGGGGATCTCTATTTTCCAACGGCTGATAGCGCCAGCCCCTTCAAAAGGAAGGTACCGCTCATCCCGTAAATTGGTTTCAAATAATCCGCTGTCATTTTGAGCAGTACTTGTGACCATTGATTGAATGGCACCATTAAAGTCGCGGAAACGGGTGTCTTCCGTTCCTGATCTCTTATAATCATCACCTCTCAATGAAGAAACCCGGATGCTGCTTTGCAGCAATGATAGTTTTGCATGAATCGTTGTAAATGGCCCGGTAATACATGGAATCGAAATGGCCACGGTTTTGATACGCCTGTTAAATTGACCCGGACTATCCAGATCATACAGCCATTCGGGCAGGTCAATCTCGCAAGAACCTGTGGCTTTCAGCTTTAAAAGAGCCATTGGGTCTAACTTTTGGATAGAAACATGTTTGGTGAGTTCATATTCCCGCTTATTATTTTCATGATAAGCCATTTCCAAACGCTTCAGGTCCATGTACAATGATTCGCCGGCAAGCAAACCTTTGCGGGCACTGTCCCAATATCCAAATTTTATCAGGTCCAGGTCGTCAAACTCTTTTCGCATGAGCTCATATTTTAAGGTTAGCTCACTTTTTTTGGCTATATCATAAGCAAATTGATAACATGCAAAATAGATCTTCGAAATTTCACCCTGCATCCATGTGTATAGTTCTTCATTGGTGAATTTATCCTGCAGGAAAGCCTGAATGGCTTCAGTTTGTTCTATTTGTTTAAGCTGATTTTGGTATTCCTTCCTTGTGATTTGTTCCCTGATGAGCGAGGAAATGATTTGCCGGCCATACTGCATCAATTCATCTGTAGCTGTATTAGCCTGCAAAACATAATCTTCCGCTCTGCGGTAATATCCAGCCATTTTAGAAGCTCTTTCTGCACTGGTAAGAAAAGCCGCCGCTGCTTTTTGGGCGATCTCGGCTCCCCCATCAGCAAGTCCTTTGAGTTCAACGCCTCCAAAAGTTACTGCAGCCCCGACACCTACTGGTGTGGCATGCGCATTAAATTGCGGAATTAATGCCACTATGGGAGATACTAATTTCAATACCGAAGAAAGCGTACTGAATGTATCATAAGTAGGCAGGAAAATATTCAATTCAGCATTTTCGTTTTTATTTAGCGGCAAAGTTTTTCCGAGTTGTCCTCCAAAAATCCCGGTTACAATATTTCCGGCAAACTCCATCAAACCTCCTACCGATGTTTCTTTACGGTAATCTTCTTTGGGTAATTCAGCAGCATATTGTCCAATAAACTGAGCATATACTTCATCGAAAACTTCTTCGCTGAGTTCAGTTCTTGCTAACTCAACCGTTTTGAGTTTATCAATGTCCGAATCACTGGACCCCAGTATCTTTTTATAGTGCCTGTATCTTTCAAAAGCAGTAGCCCTGCTGCGAAGTAATGCTTCTGTTGCGGCTTCCGACTCTTTCCATTGTAAAAACTTTACATCCTGCATAAGTTTTGAAATGTTCAATTCATGTTGTTGGCGCAAAAGTGACAGGCTTTCTGCATCTTTTTTCTCCAGCGCTGAAAGCAAAGCAGCACCTAATGATTTGACTTCAGCACATATTTCCAAGGCTTTTTGAAGTAAAAGCGGCCCACGAACAGTAGACAATGGCTGATTAATGTTATTAACGATGCTTCCAATATCCAGGCCAGCGGCAACTGC
>DATHDV010000068.1:0-41366 GCA_035318845.1 Chitinophagaceae bacterium | reverse complement strand
TCGCTTCGTCCTGGCCAATCACCATATTCCTCATATCCTCGGCCATTTTACGTAATTTTTCCGTTTCAGCCTGTACCATTCTTTTCACCGGGATACCCGTCATCATACTCACCACTTCAGCGATATCCTCTTCACCGATCGGGTAACGCTTATGCTTGCTTTCCTCTTCCCAAACATTCTTGGCTTTCTCCAGGTCTTCCTGCAAACGTTTTTCTGTATCTCTCAATGAAGCAGCTTCTTCAAATTTCTGGCTCTTCACCACTTTATTTTTTTCATTCTTTACATCTTCGATCTTCTTTTCAAGATCAACAATGTTCTCAGGAACATTGATATTTTTTAAATGCACCCTTGCTCCCACTTCATCCAGCACATCAATGGCTTTATCAGGAAGCAGGCGGTCTGTTACATAGCGGTCACTCAACTTCACACAGGCATCTATGGCTTCCTGGTCATAATTTACATTATGATATTCCTCGTACTTTGATTTAATATTATTCAATATCAGGATCGTATCCTCAACACTTGGCGGATCCACCATTACTTTCTGAAAACGACGATCCAATGCTCCGTCCTTTTCAATATACATCCTGTATTCATCCAGCGTAGAAGCGCCGATACACTGCAATTCTCCCCTCGCAAGCGCCGGTTTAAAAATATTGCTTGCATCCAATGAACCGCTGGCACCGCCGGCACCAACGATGGTATGCAACTCATCAATGAAAAGAATAACATCACGGTTCTTCTCCAGTTCATTCATGATCGCTTTCATTCTTTCTTCAAACTGGCCACGGTATTTGGTACCTGCCACCAATGCAGCCAGGTCAAGAGAAACAACTCTTTTATCAAACAACACCCTTGAAACTTTTCTTTGTACGATGCGCAGCGCCAAACCTTCCACGATCGCTGTTTTACCCACACCCGGTTCACCGATCAGTATGGGGTTATTCTTTTTGCGGCGGGAAAGTATCTGTGACACTCTTTCAATTTCGGTCTCCCGGCCCACGATAGGATCCAATGCGCCGAGTTCAGCCATCTTGGTGATGTCACGACCAAAATTGTCGAGCACAGGTGTTTTGCTTTTCGCCCCGCCCTGTTGTTTGCTGCCTGCTTTTTGCCCTGAATATTTTTTCTCTTCATCAAAATCATCATCATTTTCCTCAGAATATTCGGCACGGGGATCGTTAGATTTTACGATTCCCAGTTCTTGTCTGAAAAGATCGTAGTCCACGTCAAATTGATTTAAGATTTGTGTTGCAATATTTTCTTTGTTCTTCAAAATAGAAAGCATCAGGTGTTCGGTTTCTACCGTTGCGCTTTTTAGCGCTTTTGCTTCAAGCACCGTAACCCGGATCACTTTTTCTGCCTGCTTGGTCAGCGGCAGGCTATTGATATTGGCAATATTTTTCCCGGTCTTATCTTTCACGGCCAGCTCAATTTCTTTTCTTAATTCATACAGGTCGACATTGAAGCTTTTAAGAATGCGAACCGCTGTATTATCGCCTTCCCTTATAAGGCCAAGCAAAAGATGTTCCGTTCCTATAAAATCATTGCCAAGCCTGAGTGCTTCCTCCCTGCTGAAAGAAATGATCTCTTTAACCTGTGCTGAAAAATTATTATCCATTTTAAGATAATTGGTTGTGATACAATATTAACGAATAAATTTGGTTCCCGTTCTTACGTAATTATAAACGGAATGTTGATAATTTAAGTTGTTTACGTGTTCATTTTATTACTTACTTTATTCACAATACTGGTTTGGAGGGTTTAACCAACAAAACAAGCAATTATGATTGTCAAAACTGATACCAAAGAGAAATTTCATGCCATCACGGTTCCCGGACCATCACTTTCTGCTACTATGACAGATGAATTGGGCAATTGTTTGCTTCCTTTCCTGCAAAACGACGTTAAAAACCTCGTCGTTATCCTGGGTGAGATCGAAACCATCGATACTGCCGCCGGTGAAAAACTTGTTTCCATCCAGCAAAAGTTCTACGAAAGCAATGCTTCTTTTGTCATTTGCGAAATGCAGAAACCGGTGGAAAAATTTCTTGAGCAAAACAATCTTTTAAAGATGCTGAATGTTACACCCACCCAAAGTGAGGCCTGGGATATCGTACAAATGGAAGAACTTGAAAGAGAGTTTTTGGGCGAAGGCCCCCTGCCTGCCGATTGAGGAATGAGTCCGGAGTCATTAGTCTTTAGTCCTTAGCCGGTGCTTCAACTTTCTTATTCCTTATTCCTTATTCCTTATTCCTTATTTCTTATTCCCTTGCAGCTAAATGCACTTAGTTTTAGTCTAAGGCATATCACTATCCCCGAAATAACCGGGGCAGGCACACATCAAAATCACTGACCGTTTCATGTTTGCAGTCACTATTCTCGGCAATAATTCTGCAGTACCGGCATTTGACCGTCATCCTACCAGCCAGGTAGTGACACTGGATGGAACTAATTACCTGGTGGATTGCGGGGAAGGAACACAGATACAGATGATCAATTATAAGATCCGGCGCAGTAAAATATCCCACATTTTTATCTCTCACCTGCATGGCGATCATTATTTTGGTCTGATCGGTTTGATCAATTCTTTCAGCTTGTTGGGTCACCAGCAGGAGTTACATGTTTTTGGTCCATCGCCCTTAAAAGAAATTATCGAACTGCAATTGAAAGTAGCGGATACGCAATTGTGCTATCCAATACATATCCATCATATCAGCGGGCCGGCTACTCTTCTCGACAATGAGAAGCTAACGGTGAAATGTTTTGCTACCAACCACCGGATAGAATGTTACGGTTTTGTTTTCGAAGAAAAGAAGCGGCTCAGGAAATTAAATCCTGACAAAGCAAAAGAACATGAGATCCCCCAGGCATTCTATGAAAGGTTGAAAGATGGGGAAAATTATACCCGGAAAGATGGAACAATCATCAAAAATGAAGAAGTGACTGAAGCAGGGGAAGCCCGAAAAAGATATGCTTTCTGTGCCGATACCAAATATGATGAATCGATCATTGCGCATATCAAAGACGCTGATATGATCTACCATGAGACCACTTATCTCGACAGTTTGAGGGAAAGAGCAGAAAGCCGTTTTCATTCTACAACAAAACAGGCGGCAGAATTTGCAAAAAAAGCAGGGGTTAAAAAATTACTGATCGGCCACTTCAGCAGCAAATATGATACGCTGGAAGAATTTGAAGCTGAAGCAAGGGAAGTTTTTCCAAATACGGAACTGGCGCTGGAAGGTGTTTGCTATGAAGTTTAGGTTTGATTATTTTATCCTTAAAAAAGTAAATTCATGCGCAATCCATCCCCCACCTTTATCTATTATTCCTGTCGATATCAAAATGTTCCCTTTTTCAAAATCCTCTGACTCGATTTCTTCTTTAAATGTCCCTTTATGAAGACCCTTTGATTTAAAACCCAGTTTTATAATCTGTTCCTTTAATTCATCATAAGTTTTCTTTTTATATATTGAAAGGGTGAGCTCCTTTATTTTAAGTTTTGCATCTGTCCGGCAACCCAGCATATTACCGTCCATGCTCATTTCATGTGATATATAATATTGCGAACCATCACCCTGTTTTGAACTATCGAGGACCAGATATCCCAGACTTGCTACCATATTTTTCATATGGCTAAAATCTCCTGTCCCGGTAATCTTCACCAATTCAACTATATCAATTTTTTTTTGTCTTTGGGCATTACTTGTAACAATGGTTACAAGCATACCAATTAATAAAAAAATGTTTTTCATTTCTGATATCATTTTATTTTAAAAAGCCCATTACATTCCGGGGAACCAATGCCGCCCATTCCCTACTGCCCGGAATGGCCAGGGTATTGAAATAAGAATGATCAATAATGCAAGACCGAAGTACAATAATATCCTTTTATGCTTTTGAGGATCGGGAACCGGCTTTTTACCGTAAGAATATCCCAGGTGAATTAAAATGATAGCGATCAGCATCCCGGTAGTATGTTCAATGGCAAAAAATCGAAGCACGGAGTTTTTCATTACCACACTCATCCCATTGGCCTGGATACTTTTTAATCCCCAGTTACCGGCAAACCATTGGTATAATCCAACCAGTAACAACAGGTCGGCACAGATCATAACATACAAACCCAGTTTTTTATGACCGGCTGTGAACGGCTTATTCTTATCAACAAAATTTTTGTATAAGGCAAGCAGCAGTAAAATAAGTATGACCCAGCGGAGAACGCTGTGGAGGTGAAGCATGTCGTTGTACATAACAGTAGTTTTGAAATTCTCCAAAGGAGTCCCTCAGACAAAGCTACGTCAGCGATCAGAAACAGAGAAATAAGAAACTAAGCCCACTTTCTCATTCCTTATTCCTTATTTTTTATTTACTTGCCTCCATTGGCCTGAAGATCGGCCCTGCAGTTTGCATCAAGTGAAGGAATGTTCCCGGTTATCAGGAAGCCTAGTATGTCGCTTGTTTCTGAAGCATAATACATCAGGCAATTCGAGTTGTTACAATGATTTCCATGAGCAGCATCTTTATGACCCGCCTGCATGGGTGACCCGAGGTCAACCAATCCAAGCAAGTGACCCAGTTCATGTTCCAGCACAGTAGCTTCCAGTTTGGTGCGGCTTGCCTGGCCAATTCCACCGGAGTTATCATAGATCATTTTACCAAAAATGGTAACCGAAGTATTTTTATAAGCAATGCCTAAAACATTATTGTCTGTATAATTTCCATTGGTGTACAGGACACAAACAGCCAGTTCGCTGCCGGTAGTGAAAGCAGTTCTGTTATTTTTTTCGATATCAATAATATTATCTAATGAAAGTACCGTATTGGATGAAGCAGGGATCTCTCTCGTTATAATCGTAATACCGGATGGCTTATTCACTAATGCAGACAAGGTGCTTTGCAAATGATTAAGTGCAGCAGCATTCGGTGGATAACCGGTCATATACATCACTTCGATCTTCAGGGAAGAATATTTACCAGAAGATAATAGTTCATTAGCTGATGCGCCGACAGCACGGTTATGGAAATCCGAAGCCCCGGGATTATTTACATAATCATCTTTTGATTTGTTGCAGCCGAATAGTAGAAATACGAGTAAGTAGAGTCTTAAAAATCCTTTCATATGTTGTGTTGAAAACCAAATATCATTCCAGAATTGCCTAATCCACCCAATCCGCTATGAAAATATTCGTGTCGCGGGTGCCCCCGTTGTTCCGGTTGCTGCAGAAAATTAATTTCTTTCCATCAGGTGAAAACATAGCGAAGGCATCGAAGATCTTTTCGTGGGTTATTTTTTTCAGATCGCTTCCATCTTCATTAATGGAATAAAGATTAAACGGGAAACCCCGTTTGTATTCCTGGTTGCTGGCAAATATGATCCTTTTACCATCAGGGAAAAAAGCCGGCGCCCAATTGGCCTGCCCGAAATGAGTGACCTGGTGAACATTGCTGCCATCGGCATTGGCAACAAAAATTTCCATATTGGTTGGAGCAACTAAGTTTTCAAACAGCAATTCTTTGTATTCTTTTATGGCATCTTCAGTCGATGGCCGGCTTGCCCGCCAGATTATTTTTTTCCCATCAGGACTAAACCATGCTCCGCCATCATAACCTAATGTATTCGTTATTCTTTTTTCTTTACCGGTTTTCAGATCCATAATATATAGATCAATATCACCGTCTTTATCGCTGGTGTAGATCATCTTCTTTCCATCAGGACTCAGGGTAGCTTCAGCATCATATCCTTTAGAGTGGGTCAGTTGTTTTATGATCTTACCATTCAGATCAGCCATAAAAATATCATAGCTGTCATACAGGGGCCAGATATATTTATTGCCGTATTTTTTTCTGTCCGGCACCGGCGGACAGGTATCAGCGCCCAAGTGGGTGGATGCATATATAATATGTTTGCCATCTTTCATGAAAGCGCCGCAGGTCGTTCTTCCCTTTCCGCTGCTTACCCTTTTGTATTCAAATTTTTGTCCCGGCTTTGGCACTTTACCGATAAACATTTCATCACACATGATCCCTTCTTTTGGATTGGTACGCTGAAAGATGATCCACTTGCTGTCAAAACTAAAATAGGCTTCGGCATTATCTCCGCCAAAAGTGAGTTGCTGAACATTCTTAAGATGAGTTTCTTCAGGGTATTGAATGGTGTCGGCGAGTGGTGAGTGGCCAATGGTTAATGGCAAGTGGCGAGTGGCGAGTGGGGCGATCCCTCTGAAAGAAGTAAAACCCAGTATTATACTAGTGATAAAAATGAACAGAACAAATTTTTTCATATTTTTTCGTTTATCTCAGCGCCTGCCTGCCGGTAGGCAGGGCGGCAAAGTTATTTTCGTTAAATCTGTTCTTTGTCAGGCTATTGTCATGTCTCCCTTTACAAAATCATTTAGTTTTGATCAATGAATAAGGTTGCAAAAATAATTACCGGGAGTTTAACCGCCATGATCTTTCTCATTAGTTGTCATGATAAAAATAATGATTCCGCTTTTGCTGATATTCTCAGCCAGCAGCCTTACGCCCCTCTTACCGACAGCATTAAAAAAGAACCAACAAGAGATGATCTTTTTTTTCGTCGTGCTGTATTACTTAATCAAAATAATCTTCCCGAGCCGGCATTGGCAGATTTTCAACAGGCATGGTCAATTAAAAAAGAAGAAAAATATGCATTTGCTATCAGCACCATTTTGCTGGATAAAAAACCTGATTC
The DNA here is from genome assembly GCA_035318845.1 of Chitinophagaceae bacterium. Lineage (GTDB taxonomy): Bacteria > Bacteroidota > Bacteroidia > Chitinophagales > Chitinophagaceae > JJ008. The sequence continues at coordinate 34,648 of DATHDV010000068.1, read as the reverse complement.
TGCCGTCGTCTTCCTGAACAAAGCATTGAAGGAATTACCCAATAGTCTTTTATTACAATTGACTCTTGCCAGAGGATATGATGCTCAAAACAAAACTGACGATGCCCTGAACATATGCAATGACCTGTTGACAAAGATCCCCGACCAGGTGGATGTACTAAAAATGAAAGCCGATTTGCTGGATAAAAAAGGCGACCAGCAGGAATCTATACGGGTATTGGAAAAAGCTTATACGATCACTCCATTTGATATAAACCTTAATTACGTGTTGGCCGATAAGTATGCTGGGACAAATAACCCAAAAGTGATCCGTCTTTGTGATTCGCTTATTAAAATGGATTCATTGCATATTCACCCGGAGCCATATTATTTTAAAGGCATTTATTATTCAAACATAAATGACAAAGCAAATGCGCTGGCCCAGTTCAATGAAGCCATTCAGCATGATTATAACTATCTCAATGCCTATATTGAAAAAGGCAGGATACAATATGAAAGTAAAAAGTATACCGACGCCCTTAAAACATTTCAATTAGCCAATACCATCTCATCCACTTTCCCCGATGCTTATTTCTGGATGGGTAAATGCCAGGAGGCCATGGGTCAAAAGGAGGAAGCGAAGTTGAATTATCAAAGAGCTTATGCTTTAGATAAAACATTCACTGAAGCAAAAGAAGCAGCGGATAGAATTATTAATTAATAATTATTAATTAATAATTCAGCAGCTGTAACTTGCACTGCAAATTCTATGTAATGCCCATCATCGCCCCTTCCCTTCTTTCCGCCAATTTTCTGAAACTCCAGGACGATTGCAATATGCTGAATGAAAGTGAAGCCGACTGGTATCATATAGATATCATGGATGGCCGCTTCGTTCCCAATATCAGTTTTGGGCCGATGCTGGTGGAATTTTTCAGGAAAGCCACTACAAAGACCTGCGATGTTCATTTAATGATCGTTGAACCGGAAAAATTTGCAGAACAATTCAAGAATGCCGGCGCTGATATTTTATCCGTTCATATTGAAGCCTGCCCTCACCTGCACAGGAATATCCAGCAGATAAGATCATTGGGCATGAAAGCCGGTGTCGCTATCAATCCTCATACACCTGTATCTGCGCTCAGCGATGTACTTGCAGATATCGATCTTGTATGTATGATGAGTGTGGACCCGGGTTATGGCGGACAGAAATTCATCCAGCATACCATGGAAAAAATAAAACAACTCCGCAAAATGATCGACGAGCGAGGATTGAAAGTGAAGATCGAGATCGATGGTGGGGTTACGCTGGAAAATGCTCCTTCTATCATTGCTGCTGGTGCGGATGTGTTGGTGGCAGGTAATACAGTTTTTAGATCGGCTGACCCGAAAGCAACAATTGCACAACTAAAGTTGCTATAAAAAAGTAACCGCTGAGGCGCAGAAACGCTGAGTAATAAAAATTGAAGCCCTCTGCGTCTCACCGTCTCTGCGGTTAAACTTTAATTCGTATCTTGGACGAGATTCTCTTATGAAAATCAATCGCCGCCAAATACTACTGATCATAATCTTTATTCTATCGGCGACTCTATCCTTCTCCCAAAAACAATTCGCTTACGTTTCCGGCAAAGTGGTGGATGAAAATGAAAACCCGTTGCCAAATGTTTCTGTAGTTATCCTCGGCCAATCAAAAGGGATCGTCACCAATGACTCCGGTTATTTCCGGATAAAAGTAGCTGCCGATAAAGCCTTCGCCATCGTATTCAGTTATGCCGGAAGAAAAACAGAACAGAAAAATTTCCTGCTCAACGAAAACGAAGAAGAAACAATAACAATAAGACTGGAGAAAGGTGAAAGAACATTACAGGAAGTTGTGGTAAGTGATCAGCGGGACAGAAGAGAAGCGGGACTGATACGACCCAATCCCAAAACCATAATCAATCTTCCTTCGGCGGTTACCGGCGTGGAGAGTCTGATCAAAATATTTGTCGGCTCCAATAATGAACTCACTTCGCAATACTCTGTACGTGGTGGCAGTTATGATGAGAACCTGATCTATGTAAATGATTTTGAAATTTTCCGGCCTTACCTGGTAAGAAGTGGCCAGCAGGAAGGTTTAAGTTTTATCAACCCCGAGATGGTTCGCAATATCAATTTTTATAATGGCGGTTTCCAGGCAAAGTATGGCGATAAGATGAGCAGTGTGTTGGATATTCAATACAAAAAGCCGAAACGCTTTGGAGGTTCTGCTTATATCGGCATTCTTGAACAGGGCCTTCAATTAGAAGGAACGAATAAGAATTCCAAATTCACTTACCTGCTCGGCGTCCGCAACCGCAGCAACAGGAACTTATTAAGCCGGCAGGATACCAAAGGAAATTATGTTCCTTCCTCTGCCGATTTCCAGGCATTACTCACTTACCAGTTCAATCCTAAATGGCAGGCGGAGTTGTTGAGTAATATTTCCAAAACAAAATTTACGTTGATACCTGAGTTCAGTCAACTCACCACATCCGTATTCTCTCCTTTCTTCAGTGCTACCATCGGTGTTGATATAAACTTTGAAGGCCGTGAAAAAGATGAATACCAAACCAACATGATCGGCTTTGCCCTTACAAATCAAGTGAGCAAAAAGTTGAAATTAAAATGGATGGTTTCAAGGTTTGAAAATGATGAGAGAGAAAATGTTGATATCACCGGGGCTTATTTATTTGGTGAAAGGGATTTTGATAAACGGAATGCGACCTATGGATTAATTGTCAACCCGCTTGGCGCCGGTATTTTTCAAAACTATGCCCGGAATAAATTGAACGTGGAGAACTGGAATATTTCTCACAAAGGAAATTATGATGCAGGCAAACATGCTATTCAATGGGGACTGGGTTATGATAGAACAACGATCGCTGACAAATTGAATGAATGGGAATTCCAGGATTCTGCCGGTTATGCATTGCCCTATCAACCCAATATGCTGCAGTTGAACAAAGTGATCAAATCAAATGCAGATCTTGATATCAATAAATTTTCCGGATACCTGCAGGACAATATTTTGTTAGGAAAAGATTCCAGCCATTCAGCAACGCTTACTGCCGGAGTTCGATTCAATTATAATTCCCTTAACCAGGAATTTTTGATCTCTCCCCGCATTGGCGCCAGTTGGAAACCGAAATGGAAAAAGGATATTGTTTTCCGTGCTGCAGCAGGTGCATATCATCAACCGCCTTTTTACCGGGAGTTAAGAAGATATGACGGAACAGTTAACACGGATCTCAAATCACAAAAAAGCTGGCAGGGCGTCGCCGGGTTCGATTATAATTTTATTGGCATTGGCGGACGGCCCATGCGTTGGACCACCGAAGCTTATTATAAAAGCATGACCGATGTAGTGCCTTACGATATTGATAATGTCCGCATCCGGTATTTTGGTGAGAACAACGCCAAAGCCTATGCCGCCGGTATTGAAATGCGTTTGCATGGTGAATTGGTGGAAGGTGCCGAAAGCTGGGTAAGCATCGGCATTATGAAAACTGCTGAAGATATTAATGGTGATCATTACTATCGTTATAAAAATGCAGCCGGAGAATTCATCAACGCACAAAGTACCGACCAGGTTGTGGTAGATAGTGTAAACTTTGATGTGGGTTGGTTGCGCCGCCCTACTGACAGGCGCATTACTTTCGGTATGTACTTCCAGGATTATTTGCCAACGAATAAAAACTTTAAAGCATTCCTCAACATTCTGTATGGAAGCAATATGCCCTACAATATTCCCAATGCAGTGCGGTATCGCAATGCGGCGGTGATAGAACCTTATATCCGTTGCGATATTGGTTTCAGCGCTTTGTTGATGGATGATGACCGCAGCAAACGACGCAGCCACTCTCCTTTCCGCAACTTTGATAATATCTGGGCCAGTCTTGAAGTGTTCAATATCATTGACCGGGCGAATACCATTTCTTATCTTTTCATCAAAGATTTTTCCAACACGGTTTATTTATTACCGAACCGATTGACACCAAGGTTGATCAATTTTAAGATCGTGGCGAGGTGGTGATGATCTGACCGTCCCGGTCTGACCATTTATTAAAAAAATATTTAGCCCAGCTGCATTGCTACTATCATCGTCTGTTGCGTCGCACTCTTGTACGTTCTGTTCGCTACTCTGCATTTGCGAAATTTTTCAATGAAAATTATTTATCTTTAATACAAATTGATTTTCAAATGTGACTGTAGTCAACAACTTATACTATGAATAAGATTATTACCAATCTCACTATACAAAATTTTAAAAATTTCAAAGATTCTTTTGAAAACACAAGGGAAGTTTTTTGGGATCAAGAGAAAGGGAAATTGATTCACCCTGGAGAATTTGGAACATACAGAGAAACTCTAGCTAAAAAATGGCTCAGCATATATATACCAGAAAAATTTGGATTAGGAAATGGCTTTGTTATTACTTCGAAAAATAGAATTAGCACTCAATGCGATATCATTATTTATGATAAGCTTGAAACCCCAAAAATTGAAAATGTTGATAGTCAGAAATTTTACCCTATTGAAACGGTAGCTGGTATAATTGAAGTTAAATCTGACATCAATTCTACGGCCGAATTAAATGATTATTTAATTAAACTATCAGAGCTAAAAAAAATGAGAGAGGATATCGAAGATCCAAACCCTTATCACAGAGGGGGATTCAAACTTCCTTATAATCTCGAAAAAATACCTTTCGATAATATTTTTACTATTTTAATTTGCAACAAGTTTAATTTTGAATTAGATGTAAACAAAATTAGTTATGATGCAATTCCAATTAAGTATCACCACAATTTGATTTTAAGTTTAAATGATGGGATTATTAATTATTCTACTCCAAAAGGTACGCCCAATTTATCTTTTAGTTACATTGGCAATGTAACTCATAATTATAATTTCTTAAAAAATGATGGTGATTCAAACTTACCAAATTCAGTAATAAATTTTTTGGTTTCCCTACATTATCTTCTATTAAACACTTGCCTTCATAGAATTGATATGAGCTTTTACATGGTGGAGGATCCGTTAAAAGTTATTATTTAATCTGCCGTTTGCTTTTCTAATGCCCCGTTATCTATCCCCACGCAAGGGAATTAAAAAAAACAGTTTCGCGGAGACTCGAATCCGGGCAACAAAACAAAAAAGAATTAAAAGTCAATCTAATTAATGCCAATTATTTTTCCATACGTTACATATTTCCCAACTATTACCTTGAAAAATAAATTTGTCTTTTGGATATTATTAAAATTAATCAAATTATCTTTTCCTTTAAATACTACAACTTTTCTTTCAGTTACTTTACTACCGATAGTTGAGAATAATTCAACAGTAGCATATCCACTTTCCGGCGATTCAATCTGAAGAGTAAAATTTCCATCATTCGGATTCGGATATGCTTTTGCAGTCAGCAAATCAGCACCTGGAATATTTATTTCTTTAAAGTCACTTGTTTGCCTTGCTATAGACATTATTGGAATAGGTTTTGGAGTATTTACTTCCTGAGTACCATTTGTTCGCCCTCCCATCGTCATAGGAGCATTTCCATCCAGTATTGTAACCCGGCCATCACCATCCCCAATACCTGCATTTTGTAAGTTGATTATATGCAGATCAAAATATTCGGTGGGTTCAATCGCAGCATTGTTATTTATTGTTATTGAAATAATGCCAGAACTTGAACCGGCAGGAATAATAACCGTACTGTTATTGACTTTTACATAATCCTGCGGCTGAACGGCTGTGCCATCAATTGTTTTATACCTAACAGTAACAGCCTTCCCACTTGGTGATGAAAGGCTAACTGTAAGTAATGCCTGTCCGTCATTTTCATATACAGTAACATCATTAATAGAACCCGTTGGCTCAGGGTCATTATCTTGAATAGTACAGGTAATAGAATTACTGCCTATAGTCGCATTTACTGGATTGCTTAGTTGTAGTTTAAAAAATTCATTGTTTTCATCGAGCAAATCTCCAATGATTGATATTGTTACAATTACACTTGTTGTATTTGCAGGGAATGTCACATTGCCAGAAAGTGGAACATAATCCTGACCTGAGGTTGTTGTTGAATCTGAAGTGCTGTAATTTACAGTTACAGGTTGACAGTAAGCAAATGAAAGGTTTAAGGTAAATATGGCATTTAAAGTTCCATTGTCACCCTCTGCAATTGTAATATTAGTCCCTGTAATAACAGGAATAGCGAATCCTTCATCTGTCAGCCCGTCACAATCGTCATCCATGCCATTACAGGTTTCTATTCCATTCGGATTAATGGAAGCGTTATTGTCATTGCAATCGCTGTTGTTTGTTGAATAACCTACCGGAGCAGTTAACGAGCACAACATTGCTGTTGCCGTTGACCCATATCCATCATTATCTGCATCAATGTAATATTGAATCGGCGAATGAATGCTTGCATCATTATCATTACAGTCAGTGTTGTTTGTTGAATAACCTGCCGGAGCAGTTAACGAACACAACATTGCAGTTACAGTTGAACCATATCCGTCATTATCAGCATCAACGTAATATTGAATCGTTGAATGAATGCCCGAATCATTGTCATTACAATCGGTGTTGTTTGCAGAATAACCTGCCGGAGCAGTAGACAAACAAAACATTGCCGTTGCACTTGAACCATATCCGTCATTATCAGAATCAACATAATACTGAATCGGCGAATGAACCCCTGCATCGTTGTCATTGCAGTCAGTGTTATTTGTTGAATAACCTACCGGAGCAGTGGACGAACACAACATTGCCGTTGCACTTGAACCATATCCGTCATTATCAAAATCAATGTAATATTGAATCGGCGAATGAATGCTTGCGTCATTATCATTACAGTCGGTGTTGTTTGTTGAATAACCTACCGGAGCAGTGGACGAACATAACATTGTCGTTGCAGTTGAACCATACCCGTCGTTATCAGCATCAATATAGTATTGAAACGGCGAATGAATGCTTGCGTCATTATCATTACAGTCGGTGTTATTTGTTGAATAACCTGAGGGAGCAGTTAACGAACACAGCATTGCCGTTGTACTTGAACCATATCCGTCATTATCTGCATCAATGTAATATTGAATCGGCGAATGAATACTTGCATCATTATCATTACAGTCAGCGTTGTTTGTTGAATAGCCTAACGGAGCAGTTAGCGAACACAATATTGCCGTTGCAGTTGAACCATACCCGTCATTATCAGAATCAATATAATATTGAATCGGTGAATGAATGCTTGCATCATTATCATTACAATCGGTGTTATTTGTTGAATAACCTGCCGGAGCAGTAGACGAACACAGCATTGCTGTTGCAGTTGAACCATATCCGTCATTGTCATTATCTAAATAATATTGAATCGGCGAATGAATACTTGCATCGTTGTCATTGCAGTCAGTGTTGTTGGAAACATAACCTGCAGGGGCAGTACATGCCTGAGTAGTGATATTCGGATTGCCATAACCATCCCCGTCAACATCTCTATAAAAGATAATATTACACGGCGTATACTCCCAGAAATCACTTTGATTTTGACCAGTCCATCCAGTACCAATATATCCCTTTGAGCCAATGCTGAATCCAACAGCTTGTTGCGTAGCAATTCCGTTATAACTGGCTCTTTGTATCCACGTATTAGATGCTTGGTCCCATTCCCAAAATTCATGGCTAGGATTAAAACCCAAACCAATATACCCTTTTGTATTTATGCTAAAACCAGATGAATAGACTTTTATACCACCTCCAACATCCGCTTTTTGTGTCCAGGTATTTGATGTCTGATCCCATTCCCAAAAATCTTTTGTACCGCTATTGCCGCTGCTCGTTACTCCAGTTCCAATATATCCTTTATTACCAATACTAAAGCTTGTTGCTCCAGTGCGCCCTCCTCCTGGAAAATTGGATTTCTGTGACCAGATGTTTGATGCTTGATCCCATTCCCAGAAATCATTTAGAAAAACACTAGTGCCATTTGATCCAGTTCCGACATACCCTTTGTTGCCAATACTAAAACCAGTTGCTTCAGCCCTTACTCCACCCCCAAAGTTTGCTTTTTGAGTCCAAGTATTTGTTGCTTGATCCCATTCCCAAAAATCATTCTTTTCAAAAGGAAAAGGAAGACCATATCCGCCACAAACATATCCTTTTGTTCCAATACTAAAGCCAGCTGCTGATAAACGAGCCGTTCCAGGAAAATCTGCTTTTTGAGTCCAACTATTTGTGGATTGGTCCCATTCCCACAAATCAGATTTGAGGCCACCATCATTTCCCAAAAGAACATACCCCTTAGTACCGATGCTGAATGAGGTGGCATTGTTTCTAACAGAACCTCCGAGACTTGCTTTTTGTAACCATAAATTTGTTGTTTGATCCCATTCTAAGAAATCATTTTTTGAAGAATTTTCATTTCCTAATCCAATGTATCCTTTATTCCCTATGCTAAAACCTGTTGCGGCATATCTACCATTAGATAAACAATCAGCTCTCTGTGTCCACGTGTTTGTTGATTGATTCCATCCCCAGAAATCATTCGTTCCTACACCACAGCATAAGTAACCAGTTCCGATATAACCTATAGTGCCAATGCTAAATCCTACTGCTCTATATCTTGAATTGCCAGCAAAGTTTGCTTTTTGTGTCCAAGTATCAGTGGATTGATCCCATTCCCAAAAATCATTTTTATTACTGCCATCCGTGCCAGTACCTATGTATCCTTTATTACCAATACTAAAACTAGTTGCATATTGTCTTGCTGATCCTCCAAAGTTTGCTTTTTGTGTCCATGTATTAGTAGCTTGATCGTATTCCCAAAAATCGTTTTTGTTTGTACCATTGGTACCAGTTCCGATATAACCTTTGCTGCCAATACTGAATCCTGTTGCTGCTTCACGGGCCGGTCCTGCAAAGCTTGCTTTCTGGGTCCATGTATTAGTAACTTGATCGTATTCCCAAAAATCATTTTTGTAATTATGATTACCTGCACCTAAATCATTTCCAGTTCCGATATAACCTTTAGTTCCGATACTGAATCCAACTGCATCCATTCTTGCGGTACCGGGAAAGTCCGCTTTCTGGGTCCAAACATTAGTTGCCTGATCCCATTCCCAAAAATCTTTTTTAAGGGTTGAAATAACACTGCCCGTACCAACATATCCCTTTGTACCAATGCTAAAACCGACAGCTCCGTATCTTGGTCGTGGACCATTAGGCATATTAAACCCTACATCATTTTTTTGAGTCCAAGTGTCTTGTGTAATTCCGTTCAAAGCGACCAAAGTGAAGGGAATTAATATATAATACTTTTTCATTTCATTTGTTTTTAAGGATGAAGGTTTGATTTTATTATTTTCATTTTTTTAATTTCTTCAACAGCAATAGTAGGTGGCATGTCTCCTTTTTTTATTTTAGTTATAACTAGTTGTGCAACCTTAATAGCGTCATTTTTTGTTTTAAATCCCTCATTACTTGCTAATGCCGGGATCGCAGGTTGGTGTATCAATAGTTTATTATCTACGTATATGTCATAGCCATAAGTATTATTAAGAGATTCAATAATTTTATAAGTATACTTTGTAGACTTATTGATTGGTGGTTGTCCCAATGCACTTGTAGTATTTACAAAAAAAATGAGTGTTATTAAATAGAGTATTCTCATGCCATACAGTTTTTAAAACACAAAACATTTTAAATGTGTCAGCGCATAAAACAAGTTCTTAGTACGAGAAAATGCTGCTAATAATCAGAGTGAGCTTAACTTGGCTGGAAATAACTGATAAAAGGTAGATTGTTTTTTCAGGATTGCAAAAATTTTTTTTGCTGCCGAGTGCCTGGCCGCCCTTATAAGCGACGTGTCGGATAACAAAGGTGTCCGAGCTTTTGACTTAACCTAAAAAGAATGGAAAGAGCTTATCACAAATTGTGATAAGCTCCCTGGTAGTATTAGGTATAAGCCCGGACGGGTAGGGAATAAAAAATGAGGAATGAGAAAGTGAGATCCCTACGGAGCAAGTTACTTTCTCATTCCTTATTCCTTATTTTTTATTTCTTATTTCTTCACCCAAAACTCCTCCTTCCATTCCTGTTCACAATGAACCGGGTGTTTTTCAAGTTGTGTGAAAACTGCATCCAATTGTTCCGGGGAAAGTATCTCTTCCAGGCAAACAAATAATTCTCTTTCTTCAAAACGTATATGTGCATTCAGCAGATCGGAGAGAATGATAAGGGTTCTAATATCCGCTTCGCCATCAAGACCAAGTATCAGTTCCCGGATCTGGTCGTGTTCCTCAAGCATCCTTACAGCCAATGGATGTTCCGCAGGCATACAAGGAACGAGTATTTTTTCTTCCTGGAAAAAATGCGGCTTGATATGATGCTGCCAGAACCATAGAGTATATCTTCTCATCAGGTCCAGCGGGGTCTTATTCTCAATTCCCTGTTTGATCTTCCAGGCAAATAATAAACCATCATGATGCTCCCGGCTAAGCGGGGCCAGTTGCTGACTTCGTTTTATTGGTTTTATTTCTTCTGTCATGCAACAAAGATAAAAATTAAACGGGCAGGCGGTATGATGCCCGACATATGACCGGCTGATCTTTATCAAGCATGTACTAAAAAATTCATTAACTAAATTTTTGTCGTCAAAGTTTGTATTAACACCTGTGAATAAGTAACTTTAGGTTATTATAACTGTCACAGGTTATATTTGAAAATGAAGGGTAATCCTGCCAGCGGCAGACATGCTTCTGAAAATGGTCAGAAGACATCAGTAAATCCGGTACCACTCTTCACCGGCTTATTTGAAACATAAACCGATGTGATTTGACAGACACTATCATCAACCTCGAAACCGTAAACCCTATAGAGTTTTTCGGAGTAAATAATGGCAAACTGGACATCCTCAAAAAGAAATTTCCCCTGCTGAAGATCCTTTCCCGCGGCACACAACTGAAACTAAGCGGCGCCCGTGAGCAAATTGAAACTGCCAGGGAAAAAATTGAGCTCATTGTATCCTACCTGGAAAGGAACGGCCACATGAGTGAAAATTATTTTGAGCAGGTGCTCGGCGGCGACGATGCCGAAACAGTGGATCATTTCATCGAAAGGAACCCGAATGAAGTGCTGGTCTTTGGTCCGAATGGAAAATCGGTAAGGGCCAGGACCGCCAACCAGAAGAAACTGGTGATGGAAGCAGAGAAGAACGACATTGTTTTTGCCATTGGTCCTGCCGGCACCGGAAAAACTTATACCGCAGTTGCATTAGCTGTACGTGCATTAAAAAATAAACAGGTCAAGAAGATCATTCTTACCCGCCCTGCTGTGGAAGCCGGTGAAAACCTTGGTTTTTTGCCCGGTGATCTGAAAGAAAAAATTGATCCTTACCTGCGTCCTTTATACGATGCACTGGATGATATGATACCGGCAGATAAGCTGGGTTATTATATGACCACAAGAACAATCGAGATCGCACCACTGGCTTATATGCGTGGCCGCACACTGGACAATGCATTCATCATATTGGATGAAGCGCAGAATGCCACCGACCTGCAAATAAAAATGTTCCTGACCCGTATCGGCGCCAATGCCAAAGCCATTATCACCGGTGATATAACACAGGTTGATCTTCCAAGGAACCAGCGCAGCGGTTTGATCACTGCTGTCCGGATCCTTCAAAATATTGACGGCATTGCGCATATTGAACTGGATGAAGATGATGTGGTGCGGCACAAATTGGTCAAGCAAATTCTCCGGGCCTATAACAAAGAACATGAGAAGGAGCACCCTGAACATTATATAGACAGGAAGCCGCCGGCAATAGTAAAGAAGGATAAGCCGGAGTAGTTTTCTCCATTTTTTTATTTACCCGGCTGCATTACTACTATCATCGTTCGTTGCGACCGAAGGTCTGTTCATTTATTTTCTTCCCGTGGAAGAGAATAAATGAATCACACTTGTACTACAGTAATTCTATTCAGCAAAAGATGGTAAAATAATCACACTGCAAAAGTTTCATTACTTTGCAGGAATGAAAAGATACCCGCTCATCCCGATAGCTATCGGGATTTTGTTCCTGTTTTTTTTACTGCCTGCATGTAACAGTGACAAAAAACCAACCAGCCAATCAGAAAACGATATTGACGCCGCCCGGAATTTTATCCGTGCCGCCCTTGACGGAAAATTTGGCGAAGCCAGGAATTATTTGCTGGCCGATTCAGTGAATATAAACTGGATGGATGTAGCAGAACGCAGTTACCAGAAAACGGATGATGACACCAAGAGAGGTTATCGTTCCTCATCCATCAATATTCACCAGGTGAACCCGGTCAATGACTCTACAACCGTGGTCATTTATTCCAACTCTTTTAAAAATGATCATGATACCCTGAAAATAATAAAAGAAAAAGGCCAATGGCTGGTTGACTTGAAATACCTGTATGAACATGATATGGATACTCTTTTCAATAAACCACTAAATAAAGACAGCATTAAATGATCAGGAATGTTCTGTTAGTAGGATTAGGTGGTGGCGTTGGCAGTATGGCCCGTTACCTTTGCCAGCGATGGGCAACTGCTATATACCCGCATCATTTTCCCTGGGGAACTTTTGCTGTTAACATTATTGGTTGTTTACTGATCGGGATATTCTGGGGGATCAGTTTCAAATCATTTGAAAGCAACGAAAGCTGGAAATTATTCCTGACGGTTGGTTTGTGCGGCGGCTTTACCACCTTCTCCGCTTTTACACTGGAAGGGATTGGATTAATAAGAGAACAGCGGCTGGCATTATTTTTTTCTTATGTGGCAGCAAGTGTAATATTAGGCTTACTGGCTACTTATATTGGTATGCGGATTTCAAAATAAAATTCTATTCTGTAAAACTTAAATGTTGGACCCTTCAATGCTTACAGTCAAACATCCCTGGCATGGCGCACATTACGGAGAAAAAGCTCCGGCAACGGTAAATGCATTGATTGAAATTCCACAAGGCTCCCGTTCAAAATATGAAGTGGATAAAGAAACCGGTCTGCTGAGACTGGACAGGGTTATCTATTCTTCCTTTCAATACCCGATCAACTACGGGTTCATCCCGCAAACACTTGGACAGGACAGTGACCCATTGGATATTTTGGTTCTGTGTTCTCAATCCATACAATCACTTTGCCTGGTAGAAGCAAATGTGATCGGCAATATGCAGATGATCGACAGCGGCACGATGGATGACAAGATCATTGCAGTGGCGGCTAAAGATCCATCCGTTAACCATATCACTAAAATGGAAGAGCTGCCAGATCATTTTTTATTAGAACTGAGAAATTTCTTTGAACAATACAAAGTGCTGGAGAATAAAAAAGTAGAGATCGATAATTTCCAGGATAAGGCCACAGCCTGCCGGATCATTGAAGAAGCCATTAATTTTTATAAAGAGACTTTCAAGAAATAATCAATGAATAGCAATCAAAAACATATTATGACAATTCAACTGGTAATAACAGCACTGCTAATAGGACTTGCAGCCGGTATACTGAGCGGACTCGTGGGTGTTGGTGGTGGTATCGTTATGGTGCCGGCGCTGGTTTTCTTTATGCATTATACCCAGCACCAGGCGCAGGGCTCTTCGCTGGCCGTACTTACTTTGCCGGTCGTTATCATTGCATCCATTTCTTATTATTATCAATGCCAGAAACTCGGAACACCCATTGATCTGAAAGTGGTGGGTTTGCTGGCTGCCGGATTTTTGGTTGGTGGTTATTTTGGAAGTAAGATCGCTTTGTCTATCAACCAGGATGCATTGAAAAAGATCTTTGCTGTTATCCTTATCTACTCGGCTATCAAAATGCTGGATTGGGATGATGTGGTCATCAAATGGGTCAAAGGAATATTCTAATAGCAACGAGGCGTCCCAACGGAACGCCTCGTCTCACAATAAATTCTATAACATCAAATCTTGATCTTGGGCATGCAACAAGACCGTTGACTGCAATTTGATTTTGATTTCTGCTTTGAAGATTTTGTTTTTTGGATAACAGATCTTTTACCGCAAGACCGGGATTTTTCTTTCGGAACCCTGGACAGACCCACCCGTAAATTCAGACCCATTGAAAGAGGTAGACCATCATCTGTGTCACCGAAATAAAATGTATTTGAAATTCCTACGGGGATACGATGTAGTTTGAATCCAACTCCAAGGCTAACAGATGGGGCAATTGTGCTTTTGTACCAGCTCCCATTTACCGGGGTACCTTGATAGGTATAAAGACCGGTAGCTTTATCAGTAGTAAAGGCCTGTTTTGTTCCCTGGTCGTTTACAAATGCATATCCCAAACCAGCGCCGACAAATACTCCTTTATATATCTTTCCCGGATCAAAAACGATGCGAACAGAAGGTATTACCCGGGTATAATTCCCCACCCTGTGATCATCGCACCAGTTCTCGTAATTCGATTTAAAGAATTGGATGTCGCTGCCAACAATTACATGCCTGGACACAGGTTTCTCAATACCGCCGACAAAAGCCAGTGGATTTTTACTTCCTATGAGATTTGCCTGTAAGGAAGGGCCAACAAAAGGCATCCATTTTGAATTGGATATTGATTTCGAAAATGATTTAGAGAACGTTTTTGATTGGCATTTCGCCTGGGCTCCTGATTTTGATTTGCGATCTTCTTTCGATTTTGAACGCAAACAACACTGAGTAGCTCCGTAATAACTAAACGCTACTAAGAAGACTACACTTAAGCAGATGGACTTTTTCATGATCGGCGGTTTATAGGTGAAGAAAAATAAAAACTATTTTTCTCTTTTGTGTTTATTGCCAGATCCGGCGTATGCAGTTCAGCCGGGGTCCTTTTTTACCGGTTCCCGAATTTACAATTCCTTTCTTAGAAATCCCGTCCACTCGTACTTTTCCTGAGGAATGGATGATCTGTTCATTTCCCAGCAGGATACCAACGTGAATAATGTCCTCTTTATTATCGAAAAAAGCCAGGTCCCCGGCTAATATCCCGCTGAATTTCTTCACCGCCTTCCCTTCCTGTGCCTGTTGCCATGTATCACGGGACAGGTCGATACCCATCAGTTTATAGATCACCTGCACAAAACCACTGCAATCAACACCCAGTGGCGTCCGCCCTCCCCATAAATACGGTGCATTTAACCAGGGCATCACAAGTTGATACAATAGTTCTGCACCAGGTTTTTGTTCATCCCTCTTGCAATAATTACCAGCGTATTCAAATTCATTTTTACCCAGCTTACCTTTTCCACCTTCAAAAAAAGGAAGGGATGAACCAACCGGTATATTCATTTTTTTATCGCCAACCTTTACATTACCCAGGATATCCGTTGTGGCAAAAGCACTCATAGTATTGGCGCCGGCCTCATCCATTTCTTCCAACAGTGTATTGGTCATCCAGCCTTCATAAGCATCATGCAGGCTGCGGATCTTTACCCAGAGATCGCCTTTTGTCTTCAGCACTTTAACCGTTTCGCCAAATAATAACTGGTTTACCATTTCTTTCCGGTGCATGGGCTTCCGCCGGACCGGCGCAGCAGGAACATTGACCACGGCATACTCCATTCTAATAAAGTTTGAACTAAAATAGGGAATCTATAGCAGTAATTTTTTGTTGAATTTAAACTTTCCTGCATCTGACTATTAAAAGGATTTTCAAATGATCAGGTTTGTTTCCCACAAAGGCGCTAAGTACACAAAGAAAACAGTAGCGGAATGAATGCTCAGCCAATCATCTCAAGTCCTTTGTGATATTTGTGGCTTTGTGGGATAAAAAAAATAACTATTTTTCGCTTGTGAAAAAGGATAATCACCAGCATAGCACCGACCAGGAACTGCTTGAACAGTTCTATGCCGATCATGATAATGAATGGCTGGGTATTTTACTGCAGCGATATACCTTGTTGTTGTTGGGTGTCTGCATGAAGTATTTAAAAAATGAAGAAGAGGCAAAGGACAGTGTGCAGCAGGTTTTTTTGAAAGTGATACAGGAGTTGCATAAATATAAAGTGGCGTATTTCAAATCCTGGCTCTACATGGTGGCAAAAAACCATTGCCTGATGAAGTTGCGGGAAAGACAGGGAAAATTTACTGCCGAGATCAATGACCGGCAAATGGCGCAACCCGATGAAGAAACAGACCGGCAGGCTTTATTGCAAAATGATCATGCACTGGAGCTGATGGAACTGGCATTAAAAGAACTCCATCCTGAGCAACAGCAATGTGTAACTTTGTTTTACCTGAAAAAGAAAAGTTACCAGCAGATCAGCGAGGAGACAGGTTATAGCATGCTGCAGGTGAAAAGTTATATCCAGAATGGCAAGCGAAACCTGAAAATTTTAATAGAGAATAAAATGAAACAAAAAAACAGTTGAACCCTTTGACTTATTTGACCTATATGATTTAAAAAGATGTCCGAAAATTATAAAGACATATTATCCAATTTATCAACCGATGTTGACCAGGAAACGCTGCTGTTATACCTGCAGGGCAAGCTTTCTGAAGAAAAGAAACATGAAGTTGAAAAAAAGCTTATCCAAAATGAATTTGATGATGATGCTCTGGAAGGGTTACAGGAGATCAAAGACAAGCAGCAGATACAATACATGGTAGAAATGCTGAACCGGGACCTGAAAAAGAAAACCGCAAAAAAGAAACAGCGAAGGGATAAAATGAGAATAAAAGATCAGCCCTGGCTTTATATCTCCATTCTTATCCTGATCCTCCTGATCGCCCTGGCTTATATTGTGATACACCGGATGCGCAAGGGTTGAAAATATTTTTACAACCGGCATGATTTTCGTGACTCTTTCCTGTTAACCGATTCCTGCTCTTTAAATTATTTGTTATGGGTATGATGCACCAGATAGAAAAATGGAGCAGCACCCATCATCCGAGGTGGTTGGTGCTGCCAAGGGTTGCTCTTGGCATCTTTCTTATTATAAAAGGTATTTCATTCATCCGTAATACGGCTTATCTCGAATCCTTATTGTCAGAATCAACGGTAGGCCAAAACGGGCCGTGGCTGGCGTTGGTTGTTACCTGGCTTCACCTGCTCTGTGGTTTACTTATTATTCTCGGGCTTTTTACAAGATTGGCAACGCTATTGATGATACCAATACTTCTTGGTGCTGTTGTTTTCATCAATGCTCCCCAGGGGATATTTGCTGCAGAATCAGAATTTGGATTTTCGCTGGCAATATTGCTGATGCTCCTCTTCTTTTTTATAGAAGGTGACGGGCCATTATCATTAAGCGATTACTTCAGAAAAAATCCCATCTAACAATCAATATTGCTGTTTGCCTTCCCAGTTCTTCCATTCTTCAAAGATTTGCAGCGCCATGGGATGTGGCTGATGGATAAAAGGGATCTTTCTATCTGACATTTTAGAATAGATCTCATGATAAATAAATTCATCATCAAACTCGATGGCTGCGGCTTCTTCTTTTGTATTGGCATAAACCACTTTTAATGGCCTTGCCCAGTAGATAGCGCCGAGGCACATCGGGCAGGGTTCGCAACTTGTATAGATCTCGCAGCCGGTCAGCAGGTAAGTGCCTAGTTTTTCACAAGCGTTCCGGATCGCCACCACTTCGGCATGGGCAGTAGGGTCGTTGGATGAGGTAACCATATTGCAACCCTCTCCTATGATCTCGTCTCCCATGGCTACTACACAGCCAAATGGACCACCCCGGCCACTTTTCATGCCTTGCCTGGATAATTCAATGGCACGTTCCAGGAACTTTTTTTCTCTTTCTGTAAGCATAGATCGGGTTTTAATTGGAGGCTTTCAGGCCAAAAATGTGGATTAATCCCCGGATTTCCACAGCTTATGCACCCAGGACCTTCCAATATGAAGTTAATATTAATTCTGAGTTACCAACCTGTTAACAGCAATAAGCTTCGTAATTTTTACCTGTAAATCAAAGCACAAAATTTTTTTTTATGAGATGGGAAACGATCAGCTCCAATTCAAATAACGAAGTCTATCATCTGTACAAAGATGATAAAAAAATTCTCACATTGGCTTTTAATCCTTTTTCCAGTTCAGCAAGAGTGGAATGTGAAAAACAAAAAAGGGTCTTCCTGATCCGTAAGGAAGGTTTCCGAAGAAATAAAATTGTTCTGCGTAGTGAATACGGCATTAAAATAGGTGAGCTTGGTCATGAGAATAAAGAGAACTTCATCGATGTTAATGACGAACGTTTCTATTACAAGATCCACAATGATCCGCAACCGGAACTAGTATTGTACAAAGAATCAATTAACAAGCCTTTTGTTACCTGCACCCTGGGTACAAAGGAAGGGGACCCTGCTGTTAAATTTACAAAAGATAAAGTCCTTTCAGACACAACACATCCCGGTTTGCTCATGGCACTTTGCTGGTATATGTTCTTGCCGGTAGCAAAAGAAAACGCTGCCGCGGTTGTGTAGCCCTCATGTCAAACGTGTGACGTGAAAAGTGAAACTGTTTGATATCTCACATTTCACTTTTCACTGTTACAACTCTTCCCAAACCTTTTTAGCGAACTGCTCCAAAGATGGATCTCTTGCCGCCATGAGCAATAACACACAATTATCCGTAAGATGCGGACGAAGGTTTGTTAAAAGATCATTCCTGTTCTCCACAAAAAAAGCTGACTTGCCCAATGCTTTCAGATCATTGATCAGGTCATTGGCCGAAATATCTTTCGTGGCCGTGCCGCCGGCATAAAATATTTCACTCATCCAGATCTCGTCTTCCGGTCTCAACACACGGTTTATTTCTCTTACAAAATCTTCTCTCAAAAATTTCGTTGGCTTATATCCATGCGGCTGAAACCAGGCAATTACTTTCGGAGCCACCGGTTGGCAGGCTTCGATGGCAGCAGCACATTTCACGGGGTTATGTGCATAGTCGTCGATAAACCAAACGCCATTTTTATTTCCATATACCTGGTGCCTGCGATAGATGCCTTCATAATTCTTTAACGCAGCAGCACAGGTTTCCAAAGCCACACCCAATCCATTGGCAATAGTTGTTGCTGCCAACGCATTCTCCATATTATGTTTCCCAACAAGATTCAACTGGAAAGAAACTCCTCGTATCTTAAAAGTAATAGCCAAACCCTGTTGGTTAAAATCCGTGGCTATATAACCTGCATAAATATCCGGGTCAGTAGAAAAATCCTGTTGCAGGTCCTGCGAAAATATTTTTGCCAGCGGGTGAGACTGGTTAACCACAAATAGTTTAGAGTTATTTTTGAAAACACCAAACAGGTTCATCAGTTCATCGACCTCCTGGTGGTCTTTATCGACATTCAGCAATAAACCAAGTTCGGGTTTGTATTGAATAATGGAACCATCGCTTTCATCCGCTTCTATCACCAGCCATTCTCCTTTGCCAACTTTTGCATTTCCAATCTTTCCCTGTTTAATGATACTTATCAACCCGGCGCCACTTATAATACTGGGTTCCAATCCGGCATATTCTAAAATATCAAAGAGCATGGCACTGGTAGTGCTTTTACCGCTTGTGCCGCCAATAGCGATCGTTCTTTTGCCGGCTGCGATCAATGCCAGCAATTCAGAACGTTTGATAATTGGAATATTAAGTTGCTTTGCTTTCTGCACTTCTTCCACTGTATCTTCAATAGCCGTGGAGACAACTACCAGGTCTGTAGATGATGTGATACCACTGCCATCCTGCACAAAACAGGATATTCCTTCTGCCTCCAATTTTTCCTGGATTTCATTGTATTGACCTTTAGCAAAAAAACGGTCGCTGCCGGACACATTTTTCCCAATGCCTTTTAAATACTGGGCAATAGCACTCATCCCACTGCCTGCAATGCCAATGAAAAAAGGCTTTTGAAAATCATGAATGGATGAGATCATCCTGCAAATAAAAGAAATAATCCTTCGACAGGCTCAGGAGAAGAAGGATTTTTAAATCGCATGCGTCAAATAACGGCTGGTCATAAACCGTATACCCGCTGATTTTGAAATATGAAAAAAATCGTAGTATCTTAAACTTTTAAATGTATACCCGGTCAGAGGCCCCGATAACTATCGGGGTAAACCTTTACAAAACCACCATCTATGTTAGCTGCCAGATCCAAAACGCTCATTATCGCCGGAATTTCTTTGCTATCCGTATTTATAGCCTGTAATAAAAGTTCTGATACTACTCCACCCGCCCCAACTCCTGACCCGGTGGCAGCAGTGTTGAATTTACCGTCAACGCCTTTTAATTATGCCAACCCGGCCTTGCCCGGCTATCTCAATACTCCTAATATCGCAGGCCAGGTCAATACACCTGCCAATAATCCCATAACGGATAACGGTGCAACTCTCGGAAGGGTTTTGTTTTATGATAAAAATATTTCTGTCAATAATTCGGTCGCCTGTGCATCCTGTCACAAACAGATCAATGCATTTTCAGATGTAGCTGTAAAAAGCAACGGTTTTAACGGAGGTTTGACCGGGCGGAATTCCATGCCGCTTACCGATGCAAAATATTATCCCAATGGCCGTTTCTTCTGGGATCAGAGAGCTGCCACACTGGAAGACCAGGTATTGATGCCGATACAGGATGCAGTGGAAATGGGAATGACATTGCCTAACCTCGAAACCAAACTCAAAGGCCTTGCTTATTATCCGCCGTTGTTTCAAAAAGCATTTGGCGATAACAATATTACCAGCGACCGTATCTCAAAAGCATTGGCACAATTTGTAAGATCGATCGTTTCTTATCAATCAAAGTATGATGCAGGCCGCGGTGCTTTTCCTCCTGGTCCGCTGCTGCCTGGTACAACTTTTATCAACTTCACCCCGCAGGAAAACCAGGGCATGCAAATATTTCTTGGACCACAGGGTGGATGTGTTCCCTGTCACGGTACAGAAACATTTACCGCACCACAGGAAAAAAACAATGGTCTTGATCTGGCTACCATCGACCGTGGTTTTGGTGCAGTACTTAACAATACAAATTTTGATGCAACATTTAAAGTGGGTTCATTACGTAATATCGAATTGACTGCTCCCTATATGCACGATGGAAGATTTACTACATTGGACCAGGTGGTTGAACATTACAGCAGCGGTGTAAAAAATCATCCCAACCTTTCAGCACAATTACGATTGCCCAACGGACAACCCAGGTTGGCAAATCTAACAGTCCAGGAAAAAGCAGCATTGGTGGCTTTCCTGAGAACATTGACAGATGCATCGATGATAGCAGATGTGAAGTATTCGAATCCGTTCAAGTGATCAGGTACGAGCCAATCGCTCAATATACTTTCGAACTTATTTAACCGCCACCGATGTTGTATTCGTCTTCACCGATTTAAAAGGAGCTTCGATGATCGTTCCATCAGGCAGTTCTGCCAGGTAATTTGCCGCTGTAACAGCTAAAGGAGTCAATATTGTACTGGACTTTATAGTATCCCTGTCATTTACAATTATAGCTTTTGTTAATTGCAATTGCTTTGTAAGGTCTTTTGGCTTGACATCTGGAACCGTCTTCACCGTTTGTTTGACAAAAGCCAACGGATCGATCGCACCGCTATAAGTATAAATGCCGAAATGAAGATGTGGTGCTCCTCCGCTTGCATTGCCGGTATTCCCGACCAGGCCGATCGTATCACCTTTCTTTACATTTTGTCCTTCGTATACCAATTGCTTATCGAGATGTGCATAGTATAAACTCAGGTTGCGACCCTCCACTTTCAGGTTAATAGTTTTACCACCCAGGCCACCGTTCTTTACACTGCTGATCGTTCCATCGGCGGCAGCAATGGCAGGAGTAAGTTTGGCCGCCATAATATCAATGCCTTCATGCTTGCGTTCACCATTATCCCGCGAATCGCCCCAAACACTTGCGATCCTTGCTTTATTTCCCGCTACAGGAAATCCTAATGACGGCGATGCTATGATCGAAAGAGCGTATTCACCACTTGCATCTAATTCCGGTTGCAGCCGGAGAATATAAGTCCCTGTTTCTTCAGCATTAAATCCAAAACGGGTGCTGTCTGTTTCCGCGGCCATAACATGAGTGAAAGCATCAGCCTCCTGCTTATATATATCAGCATATATAACAGGTTTGAGATTGCCATTTGTTTGCAACATGAAGTTGACCTGTTCTCCTCTTTGAGCCGTAAATGCAAGGGCAAGAGCCCGCGGTTTCCCGGCAGGAAAAAACCCCAGTTGTTTATAAGGTAATCGAATGGATGAGGGAGTATGTAATATATTACCGGAAACAGCGAGCCATTGTTTGCGCATTGGGTGATCGTCTATTTTGTCAGCATAAACCTCATGCGGTGTTACATCTTTGCCAAAAACATTTTTAATGGAATTACAGGAGACCAGCAAGGCCAGTACAGCCAGCGATAATAGGAAGTGGCTTTTCATGGCCACATCCTCTGCAAAAATAGAACCGGGAAAAGTGAAAGAATTATTAAGATAGCAGGCAAAACCCGATGGCCGGGTAAATTAATAACGGAGCAGGCAGCCAGGATCACATATTCTCTTCTTTCTTCTTGTCCGCTTCCTCCTTGGTTTCTTTATTGCCTTCTTCAACCTCCTTTTCGACCTTCTTCACAACGGAAGAAACAGGTCCTTTCATATGTTCTTGCGGATCGGTTTTGTGTAATGTTTCAGGATCTGGCTCAAAGGCCGGATCCTTTTTGTCTTTTTCTTTTTTGTTTTTTGGATCGGTCATAATATAATATTTAAATTAAGAGGTCACGCTATCACTCCCCGAATAAGATCTGTTCATCCCGGTCTTCCACTTTTACCTGCCGGATGAACTCATCATATTTATCATCGTGGTTGGAATAGGCTCCGTAGGTATCAGTGCTGTAGCCGATCATGCCATCGTTTGCTTCAATCACGTACAAGACGGATGAGTCATCGGGATCGGATTCACCTTCGAAACGATAGGTCTTAATGATGGCCAGATCTTCAGGTTTATAATACTTGCCCTTCCCGGCGGTGAACCCCTCCTCTGCCATTTTAAATTCATTATCCTGATTCCTTAACCGTAACTTCTCCAGTACTGCGGTAAGGGTTGTCATTTGTGCTGGTTTTGTTTGCATATGTTTTTACATGTATATCCCAAAGTCTGTGCCGTGAATGTAATATCAGGATTATCAGTGATCTTGAAATGTTTCGGATCACTGTTTGCTGATCCGCCAGATCTTGTTGCCCCCATCATCAGCTACCAGCAGGGAACCATCCTTCATGACTGCAACACCCACCGGTCTTCCATACACTTCCTTTTTGCTTTCATCAGCAATAAAACCTGTGAGGAAATCTTCCATTGGTCCTGATGGTTTTCCATTGGCAAAAGGGACAAATACAATTTTATAACCGGCAAAGCCGGAGCGGTTCCAGGAACCATGCTGACCTATGAATGCACCACCCATGTATTTAGATGGAAAATTGCCTTTATAAAATACAAGACCCAGTGAAGCAGTATGTGCTCCCACTGCATAATCGGGCATCAATGCTTTTGCCATAGCTTCGGCGCTTCCCGCCGAATCTTCCAGGCGTGGATCGGCATGCTGGCCAAAATAACTGAAAGGCCAGCCGTAAAAACCATTTTCTTTTACAGCAGTGATATAATCGGGAACAAGTTCATCGCCCAGTTCATCTCTTTCATTTACTGCCGTCCACAATACATGTGTGGAAGGTTCCCAATCCATACCGACAGGATTTCTCAAGCCACTTGCAAAGATCCGTTCACCACTGCCATCCGGGTTTATTTCCCATATGCTTGCACGACCTTTCTCTTTGGCAAAACCATCTTCTGCTACATTGCTGCCGGAACCCACGGCGATATAAAGTTTGCTCCCATCGGCATTGGCAATAATATTTCTTGTCCAGTGGCGCGGACCGGCCGGCAGGGAAATTATTTTTTTCCCGGGAGAACTAACAGTAGTAACTCCCGGTTGTACATCATATTCCATTACGGCATCTGTATTGGCAACATAAAATTTATTTCCTTTTTTATACATGCCGAAGGGTTGATTCAATCCCTGCAGGAAAACAGATCTTGATTCGGGAATGCCATCGTGGTTATTATCTTTAAAAAGCGATACCCGGTCGGCGCTCTTTTCTTTTTCCCGGTTAGCTTCAGCCACATAAATACTTCCATCATCCGCTACATATATCCAGCGGGGACTATCGAGGCTGTCTGCAAACACAGTGACTGTAAAACCAGCGGGCGCCTGGGGTGTTTTACCGGCAGGCCAACCGATGGGTTTACTCATATTCCTCACCGACTCTGTCGCATAGGGCGGAGGCAGCGTAATATCCTGGACAGCAGTATGCAGCGTATCGCTCTTTGCAGAACTATCTTTTTGGGTTTCCGTACCTGGTTCACCGCAGGCGATCAGCCCGGTCAGTATCCATGACACCAATAGTATTCTTAGCATATTCCTGGTTTTGAAAAAGTCTTACAATTAAAATGCCAGAGGGAACTTTGCGGATGCAAGAATGATAGCAGATGTAAGTATTCGAGTCCTTCTAAATAGATTTTCCCTGCGAAGCCCTTAGCATTTGCGGGTAGCCCCATTTCTTTGCCAATGCATTTACGGCTAAAGCAATTCTTTTTGTTTTTGTTGGTTCGGTTTTGGCGCTATCGATCCATTTGCTGAAATATCGTTGGTGTGAGCCGGATAAAGTTTCAAAAAAAACTTTTGCCGCCGGTTCATCAGCCAGGCATTCCATAAACTCTTTATTGAATTGAAAAGGTTTTTTATCTTCTTCCAGCTGCACTTTCAGCATGGCGCCATGCCGTTTATGAATTCCTTTTCGCAACGACGCACTAAGGGGCATAATAAAATCACCTTTACCCATGGGCATTAAAGCAATGCCGGATATTTTAAGATCGTCCAGCTTTCCCTTCACACGAAACGGTTTTTTATTGCCCGGTTTTATTTTTTGGGCCAGGTCAGCCGGTATCTCGATATAGGTCCACCCGGTCTTTTCGCCTTGCTGGTCAAATTTTTTTATTGTAACAACAAATTGTACCATGGCCACAACAGAATGAATTAATTTTAATCTCTTAATAAGTAAATCTACAAACAGTTCAACTTTAAATCAATTGTCATGAAAACAAAAAACAAATTTTCGGTTTTCTTTGAAAGATTTTCATCAAAAGTGACTAAAGCCACAGGCTCTTCTGTAGCCTTTATCATAGCCATATTGGTCATATTGATATGGGTTGTTACCGGGCCCCTTTTTCATTTTTCGGATACCTGGCAGTTGGTGATCAATACCGGCACTACCATCATCACCTTCCTGATGGTGTTTGTCATCCAGCATTCGCAGAATAAAGATACCACGGCCGTGCAGCTGAAACTGAATGAACTGATAGCCGCAAGTCCTACAGCCAGTAACCGTTTGATCGTAGTCGAAGAGCTTTCAGTGGAGGAGTTGGAAATATTGAAGAAGTTCTATATTAAATTATCGGAGCTATCCAAGAAAGAAGCAGACATTCATACAACCCATTCTATTGATGAAGCAAAGATTGCTCACCAGAAAAAACATGGACTACCCAAAAAATGAGGATGGCGATTTTACTCAAAGGTTAAAAGATTTAAAAAATAGGCTTCTTCTTCCGTTGAAGTTTTTATCCGGCGCATATTTAATTACTTTTACCCATTCTTACTAACCGGTACACCATGCACAAAAAACTGCTCCTTATCCTTCCAAAACTATTTTTTGTTATACTCCTGTTTGCTTTTGCTTCCCGATCATATGGGCAACTTGTCCCGCCGGGGCGGGAGGAGATGCCCGTTACGATCAAAGTAATCAATCAAAAAAAAGAGCCGGTCGCTTTTGCAACCATCACTGTCATTAACCGGCTTGACAGTTTGCAATCAATGAAAAAAGTTGCTGACAGCAGCGGCATTGCCAAATTCAATCTGACGAAAGGCGGGCAATACACGGTGAAGATAAGTTCGGTTAATTTCCTGCCCATTGAAAAAGGAATTGCAATTACCGGTAACCAGGCTTTTTTCAATTTTACCGCAGAACCTTTACCGAAAACATTAGGGAATGTTGTGGTCACTTCGCAAAAACCTTTGATGAGGCAGGAAGATGATAAAACGATCGTTGACCCGGAAAGTTTAGCTGCTTCATCCACGAACGCCTATGAGATCATTGAAAAAACTCCAGGTCTTTTTGTGGACCAGGATGGAAACGTCTATATCAACAGTCTTACTCCCGCTACTGTACAGATCAATGGACGTGATATGAAAATGAGTGCTTCCGATGTAGCAACGATGCTGAAGAACCTGCCCCCGAATTCCATTGCAAAAATTGAAATAGTGAGGACCCCTTCAGCCAAATATGATGCATCAGGTAGCGGCGGCGTTGTGAATGTAGTATTGAAAAAAGGAGTGAAGCTCGGCATAACGGGAAGTGTGAATGCAGGTATGCAGCAGGGCACGTATGGCAACCAGTTCATTGGTTTCAACCTGAATAATAATACAGGCAAGAAAACATCTTATATCAATTTCAACCTGGGCAAACGGAATAATTATGAACGCATCAATACGAATCGTCTCATTGCTGTTGATTCCATGCTCAGCCAGGATGCCTTTACAAAATACCCCACAAACAGTATCTATACTTCCTTCGGCATCACCTGGGAGTTGGGAAAGAAATGGGAAGTCACCTATGATGGTGAGATCAACTATAATAAATATAATAACCGTTCCGAGAACAGGAACAGCATCAAAAAAATAAGCACGGCCCAACTAGTAAGCAACAGTCTTAATTCAGTTAGTAACGATGGATACAACTTATCAATAGGCAGTGGTCTCGAATCAAAATATAAAATTGATACGCTGGGATCAGAATGGACCAACGATACTTTTTTTACGCATTCAGTCGGCAGATCCGACCAGAACTTCACTACGGGCTATTATGTTCCTGCTACTCCCGGATCAGGCGGAGATGGCAGTGCAGATAATGACCGGAATTATTTTACCGGCCGTTCCGATCTGAAACTGAAGATGAAGAAAAAATTTACACTGGAAGCGGGTGTGCAAGTCACCATACAAACCTTTCATAATGTAACCAATTATTTCAAGGATTCGGTTGGTATTCGTATAAAAGATCGCGACCGAACCAATACATTCAGGTATGACCAGAATATCAATTCATTTTATTTACAGGGATCAAAGACGATCGGAAAAGATTTTATAGCCAAATTCGGCACCAGGCTGGAAAATACAAATATGAATGGAAGACAGCTCATTCCCGGTGATACATCTTTTTCCATTCATCGTACCGATTTGTTTCCTTATATATACCTGAGCAAAAAAGTAATGCGCATCGCCGGCTTCGACCTCCGTGCCTATTTGGTTTACCGGCGCAGTATCCGGCGGCCTTCTTATGATCAGCTGAATCCTTTTCGCCGGTATGTGGATGAATTACTGACGGAAATGGGCAACACTTCCCTTCGTCCGCAGTTCACCAAAAATTATGAGTTCAATATAAGTGTGAATGAAACGCCCTTACTTGCTCTTGGGATAAATGATACCAAAGATATTTTCACCAGCCTGGTAAAGCCCGATAACTACTCCCAGATATCCGGCAACAGAAAGACTCTCAGAACCTATGACAACCTAGGGAAAAACAAAGAATGGTATTTCAGGGCGATGGGCGCTTTACCACCAGGAGGAAAATATTTTTTTGTACTGGGAGCACAGTACAATCATAATTTTTACCAGGGTCTTTATGAATTCAAAAGAGGTACCTGGACATTTTTCACCTTCCACACATTAAAACTGGGAACCCGGTCAACACTGACGATGAATGGGTTTGTACGGTTCAAAGGACAGCAGGGGTTTTATGAACTATCTCCTTTTGGCTCATTGAACTCAAGTATTAACCGGAAATTCTTAAAAGACAAACTCACGGTCACTCTCAGCATGAACGATATTTTCGCCAGCAATAAAAATGATTTTACTTATAAACAGGGCTTAATAGATGCAAGTGGTTACAGGCAGGGTGATACCAGGCGTTTTGGTATCAACTTCCGTTACAATTTCGGCATCCGAAAAAAAGAAGAGAATAATAATAACACCCCGGATATGGATTCCCCGGAAAAAACAAATTAAAAGATTTAAACACAGAGTCACGGAGGAGCAGAGTTACACAGAGGAAATTCAAATATCTCTGTGTTGCTCTTTTACTCTGTATCTCTGTGTTGAAAACTATCCATGGCTCGGTTAAACCGCTTCAGGCTTAAAAAATCAACAGGCAAACTTGTCTTTCCATCCATGGCAAGATCAGCGAGGATCTCTCCAACCACCGAAACAAATTTAAACCCATGCCCGCTGAAGCCGCAGGCGATCGTTACATCTCCATCATAGCCGGGTAAATGATCGATAATAAAATTTTCATCCGCGGAGTTGGCATATAAACAGGTTTTTGCAGCTACCAGTGTTGCATCAGCAACAGCAGGGATATATTCTGTAACCTGTTTGATCAAATCGTCTATTTCTTTTTGGGTAATATTTCTATTAACATGATCCGGATCTGTTTCATCACCCGTGTGATGCCACGCAAACTTCATCCCTTCGGGTTCGCCAAACTTATCTTTTGTCAAATAGGGAAATCCATAGAGGACCCCTTCTCTTTTATCATCTGCAACCATCCAGCAGGGAAAATTATCAGGTCCAAACATTTTTTCATCATGCGGTTTTACCCAAACAATGATCTGCCTTGTTATTTTCAAAGATGCATTCAACCCCGGGATCATTTTGCCTGCCCATGCCCCGGCGGTGATAATAAGTTTTTTTGTATAATAAATATTTTTATCGGTGATAACTTTTATTCTGTCCTTTTCTTTTTTCCATTCCAGCACTTTTTCTTTTGTATGCATATCAGCGCCGGTCTTTACAGCTTCGTTTTTATATAATTCAATAGCTTTCTCTGGTCGTATAAATCCTGCACCAGGTTCATAAATACTTTCGAATGATGGTTGAATATGGAATGGAGACGATCCCGATCGCTGCTGCCCGCTTAAATCGCTGATCTCAATATCATACAATGAAGCTGCTTCTCTCACTCCTCTCATCATTTCATGACTGGCAGTACCATGATACAGTAGACCGGTCTTAAAATAAAGAGTTGTTCCGGTTTGTTTTTCCAGTTGTTGCCAGTTGTAATATGCCCTTTGCAGGAGAGGCACATAATCCGGGTGTTCAAAATAAGCTTTGCGGATGATGCGGCTTTGCCCGGTATGGGAGCCATTTTCATGAGGGATCTCAAATTGCTCAAGTCCGAGCACTTTGTGTCCTCTTTTGGCCAGCCAATAACAGGCAGCAGAACCCATGGAACCTGCACCAAGAACAATTACATCATAATTGTTTTTATTCATGAATAGTAAAGTGAAATTTTTAACACCCCCATTAAATTGAATTCAAAATAAAACCCCGGTTCTCAGTATTAAAGCCTATCTTCGCCCTGTTAATTTGAGCGATACAGCATTTTGTAAGTGAACGATTTTTTCTGCTATGCATTCCTGCTAATAGTTAGTCTTCTTTACGTTGCGTTTGCCTCAAGAATTTTTAAAAGTAAATTTTTTTTACATGAACATTTATGTTTCAAATTTAAGCTTTGCCGTACAGGATGAAGACTTAAAAGGTTATTTTGAAGACTACGGAGTAGTTACTTCTGCCAAAGTTATTATGGACAAATACACAAACCGCAGCAAAGGCTTTGGTTTTGTGGAAATGACGGATGATGCAGCCGGCCAGAAAGCTATTGCTGAACTGGATGGCGCCACTGTTGATGGCCGTGCCATTAAAGTGAACATTGCCAAGCCAAAAGAAGAAAGACCGGCCAGGAAGCCATCTTATTCTGACAACAACAACCGCTGGTAATTTCCATCGCAAAAATTTAAAAGCCCTGGCAGAATATTCTACCAGGGCTTTTGCTTTGCAGTATGCCTGCCAAATCAATTATGCTCTCTGTTTTGCTGTAGTTTTTTTCTTGCTTTTCTTGATCGCTGCATCAAGGGCCGCACTGAGATTGGCAAATGTTGGTTTCCCCGTGAAAGGAACATCATTAATGAAAAAGGCAGGTATATCTTTCACGCCGCGGTTGATACCTTCTTTCAGATCGTCCTGCACCTGCCAGCCATACACACCATTCACTAATTCATCCAGGAATTTTTTATTATGTACTCCCGCTTCTTTTGAATGCAGTTTCAAACTGGTTGTACCCAAATTGCGGCGGTTAGCAAAAAGCACATTGTGCATTTCCCAGAATTTACCTTCCTGTCCTGCAGCCACTGCTGATTCACTTGCTTTCAAACTACGCTGGTGAATCAATGTCAATGGAAAATGCCGGAACTGGAACCTGATCTTTCCTTCATATTCTTCCAGCAATTGTTTTACCACCTCATTGACCTTGGCGCATTCTTCACTTTCGTATTCGCCAAATTCCATAAGTGTAACCAGGGCGTCTTTATTGCCCACAAACATTTCTTTGGGTTCAATAATAATTACATCATCTTTCTTAAAAGCCATTTTATATCTCCTTTTTTGATTTTTATTCCTTTCATGATTCCGGGTCGTCCCAGCTTATATCAAATTTCCGGCCATTTGGTTGATAGAAAGGCATTTATGCCAATACGGCACAACCCCGAATCGGTTGAAGATAATATTTTTCCACACCCTGCCAAATCGAGTTATTACTATTTTTCTAACAGGAAAATATCTTTCTGAAAATCAGGAACTTAGGCTAAGAATAAAAGTGTTGAGCGGAAATAAATCGCCTCTTTGTTTGTACAGACTTTTGAAGCTTTGCAGGAAATTGCTGCCGCGAATTTATTTGTAAAGATCCCATGCAGCCAGGCAAATAGTACCGGTAATAAAGCATCTTCTTCCATTCATCAATGCGGGAAAAATTCCGGAAGGAATGATCATAACTTACTGCTACATTATTCATTCAACTTTTCGCCATGAAGATCATTCTGCTCAGCAGCCTGTTATTTTTCAATAGTTGCCGGTCAACAGCACAACCCGATGATCAGGGCTTGCTAAACGAGGTCACAACAAAATTGCAAAACAAGTCGACTACAGTTTCAGACATACTTACTGAAAAAAAATATTTACCCATTCATCCGTTGAAAGAATTCCGGGAGTTGATAAAAGCAAACTGTACGAATGATATTTTAAAAATAACTACTGCGGATGAACCCGGGAAAAAGATACGGGTGCTGGGCACGGTGAATGATAAAGATGGAAAGCCTGTTGCAGCTGCCTTAATATATCTCTATCAAACAGATTACCGCGGCTGGTATGCTGCCGATGCACCACATGTGCTGATCAACGAAGGCGATATGCGCCATGCAAGGCTTTTTGGTTATGTGAAGACAGATGCCAAAGGAAGATTTGAACTAAACACCGTAAAGCCGAGTGGTTATCCAAGCAGCGACCTGCCTGCTCATATACATGTGCATGTAACTGTGGCCGGATATAGATATTATGTTACCGAGTTCTTATTTGATGATGATGACAGGTTAGTGGGCAAGATAAGAGAACAGGCTGTTCAGAGCAGGTTCCTTATTGCGAGGCCCGAAAAAGCAACTGCCCCATTCGTTCAGCAATTTTCTTACAGCCTGTTGTTGGAGAAACAATAAATTAATTGGAAGGTTTCGGCTCCTTACCCCTGGGTTGCAGGAGGTACATTTCATAAAATGCCAGTTTCCTTTTGCCTCCATTCACAATTTTATATTGATAAGGGAGTACCTTGTTATTATCAAAGGCACTGATGATCGCATCTTTAAAAATTTTTAATGCCGACTCTGAAGTAGTGGCGCCTTTGTATAAATAGATAAACCCCGTGCCGGCATTGGCAGGATCAGTTATCTGTGTTTCTGCAATGAATTTCTTAACGGCATTTTTAAGTTCCTGGCCATTTGTAAATGTTCCGGATACCACCAACTGTGCCGGCGAAACGACCTCTACCGAAGAGGAAGCTGATGAAACGCAATTGCGGGGGAGGCCGCCTAGCGTAATCGATGCTGTTACATACATGCCGGCAAGCCCTTCCGAATTGACCATGATCTTTGCGGTACCCTGCCCGGAAATAATGGTTCCGGCACTGATAGCCCAGTTATACGTAACATGCGCCTCCACTCCTTTTGTTCCTGCTATGAACACAATGGTATCTCCGGCTGCTGCTTCATAAGAATAGGATTCAACTGTAATGCCGGGACAGTTTTGTCCCCGTGCAAATACCAAACTAAGGATAGCTGTTGAAAGGCTGAGTATTTTTTTCATGATTAGGCTGCATTGGTTACGCGTAAAAATACAAAATGGCCGCTGAATGCCGTTCATCACAATACCAATACATTTAAGACCTCTGTTTTGTTTATTTTTTATATTTAGGAAACCGAATGAAAGCCCGGGCAACTATATTGCTTTTTTCCTTTGCCATGTTTCTTATGGAGACGGCGAGTTTTCCTATGCAAATGATCAATACCTGCAAGAAAACTTCTCCCGTTAAAACATCCTGCATGAAAACATCCTGCACAAAAACAAAGTGCGGGATGGGAACAACAAAATGTTCCGGGAAAAAAGATAACCCTAAAAAATCTTCGGGCAAGTGTAAGGATGATCCGAATTGTACTTTTTGCCCGGCCTGCACTGCTTTTACTTTCCAGCCGCAGTATGAATTGATCTTAAAATATTCCTTCCTTATAAAAAACTACCCGTTGATAAACAGCAGCAATATCTCTGCTTATATTCCACCGGTCTGGAAGCCACCCAATGATTGTTTTCTTCTTTCAAAGACAATTTAATTCATTCATTATAAAATAACATTATGAAAAAAATACTGATGCTGGCATTGGTCTGTTCATTAGCAACAGGCGCCTTTGCCAATGGCAAAAAGCCAAAGAAACAAAAACGCAGTAAGCAGTGTACAGAACAAACCTGCCCGCCAGAGTGTCAACAAAAACCTTGTTGCACGAAGACGAACTGTGTGAAGATGTAAATAAATGTTGACCATTTATTGGAAACCCCGGTTGAATACCGGGGTTTTTTTATTGACAAATAATTACATCATTTTTTTCTTAAAATTTTTAAACGGGGTAAATCTACGATGCATCGTAGATATACAATGACGTTTTTTCATTTCGTAAAAGTCCATCAATGATACTCATGCTATTAACATGTCAGTTGAAAACTAATGATGAAAACGCTATGATGCGGAGATAACGCTGTTTACTTTTGTCCTGTTCTTATACATTGAACAACTACAGCGTTCCGCTATTTTGAAAAGCCTGTACCCGTCCGTACCCCGGAACACAGCTGTATTCTTTTCCAATATTCCTGTGCATAAACTTTTACCGTAAAAATCCAAACCCTCAGGGTCGGCATTGTTTTATTATAAAAATTAAAACGATGTTGAAAAGAAAACTTTACAAGGTCTGTCTTATTTCAGGCAGCTTTATATTTATGGCAGTGAGTTCCGGCAGTCGTTCGGTCAATAAAAAAACGGGCAAGCCCTTAGCTGTTGAACACAGAACAGGGATGCATCATTTCGATTCCAGTGGTTTATGTACATGTATCCCTTTTACTCTTAAAGAAGAACTGGCACATGCACCCCGGATACAGCTTAATAAGAATGCAGCCCCTTTTGTAAAAGGTTATATTAAGAAGAATGGTTTTTTCCTGGGTAAGACCAAAAACAGGAACACTCCCTATTTTGCAATTATGGATTCTGTATTTGAACAGTGCGAGTTGCCGCTTGAATTAAAATACCTCTCCTTTGTTGAATCCGGTTTGAAACTTAATCCCGTTTCAAGATCAGGCGCTATAGGTCCGTGGGCTTTGATGCCAAAAGCAGCCAAACAATATGGTCTTAAAATTGGAGGAAAGAAGGATGAACGTCTTAACTACTATAAAAGCACCGAGGCAGCCGCGGGATTGTTGAGCGATCTGTTTGATAAATATGGTGATTGGTTGCTGGTGATAGCCGCTTATAATTGCGGACCCGGTGGTGTACAAAAAGCTATCAAAAAGTCTGGCAGCCGCAATTACTGGGTCT
The DNA here is from genome assembly GCA_035318845.1 of Chitinophagaceae bacterium. Taxonomy (GTDB): domain Bacteria; phylum Bacteroidota; class Bacteroidia; order Chitinophagales; family Chitinophagaceae; genus JJ008. The sequence goes on along the minus strand of DATHDV010000068.1, from coordinate 555 downwards.
TACAAAATTTTCTGCCGGAAGAAACAAGAAAACATGTAAAGAAATTCATCGCCGTCCATTATTATTTTGAAGGACATGGAGGTGTTACAACGCTGACAAAGGCCGAAACCGAAACGCATATCAAGGCGGTGGCAGCATTTGTAAAAAAACAGCAGGAAATGGAAAAGACTGATTCGCTTTCGGTAGTTGTGGTAAAATAGTGGCTACTGGCCCGGTGTTTGTTACCAATTCATAAACATGTTTATGGATCATCGTCAGCAATTAACATTGATGGATAAGATCATCCGGGAACTGGAGGATCTGAAAAACAGTCAGACATCTGTGCTGAAAAAGATCTCACAGATCGAAGCCGATAATATCAACCTTGGCGTTGATCTTCTCGGCGATGCTTTACCCGGCATACATGAGGAAGTGGATGATGCAGTAGAAAAAGTATCCGCTTTACTGGATCAATTTAAAGAGCACAGGAATAATTTTGAAAGGGATAACCAGCAATACCTTGCAGAAATTCCAGAACAAAAATAATTTTCAGGGCTAAAACCCCGGAAAATACTG